>CAZQZF010000203.1:0-3932 GCA_964597745.1 uncultured Zetaproteobacteria bacterium | reverse complement strand
ACGCCATAGCTGGTGCGGCCCGCTTCCACTTCGTCAAAGACCTCTTCAAAGCTTTTGCACGCCTGCAAGGATGCTGAAGAACCGAATTGACGCCGGGCCGCGGCATAGGTAAACGTCCCTTCCGGTCCAAGATAGGCAACGCTGAAGGCATGTTCCCTGGCCAGGCAGGCGCCGATAATCTCCCTGAAAATGCCGTGAATGGAGGCATCGGAAATAGCCCCCTCATTCCTGTCCAGCAGACGCCGGATGATCTTGGCCTCACGGCTTGGAACGTAATAAGGCGCATCGCCCTGCTTGTTTTTATGGATGCCTATTTCAGAAGCCAGGCGAACCCGTTCATTGATCAGAGACAACAGTTGGCTATCGATCTCATCAATCTTCCGTCTAAGCTCGTCGAGTGTGTATGAATCTCGGGTCATAGACAGCGGAAGCTAGCAGCACCGTCAAGGAACTCCAGATTAAACGTGATGACTTCGTAAGAAGTCATCAGAGCGCCCATGGACGGGCGTGCGAATCAATAGCTTGCGATGCAAGGTATTGATTTGTAAGGAACTTCAAAACCGCGCTTTTCGCTTTCCGTGGAGTAAAAAGGACACGAATGGACTTTTTACGACTTCATTAAACATACTTTACAAGACCCTTCAAAAGCATATCAGCATAACTGATCATGCCAACAATTGTTTCCGCTGTTACCGCAGCACAACCGAGGCCGCGGCATCCAGAGAGGTCTCCTGCTGCTCTCCGGTTTGCATGTTTTTCAAGGTCAGGAGACCCGCTCGCATCTCATCTTCACCGATGACCACAACAAAACCTACGCCTTCCCGATCCGCCACCTTGAACTGACGCTTGGCGCTTCCGCCTCCGCAGTGAATAACGGCACAGCCGGCCTGTCGCAGTTTTGCCGCAACGTTCAGGGCATAAGCAGTAACTGAATCACCCAAAGCCACAATTGCAATATCGGGTCGATTTGATACCACCGCCGGCAGCAACAAGGCCAGTCGCTCCAGGCCAAGGGCAAAGCCAATTGCGGGCGTACTCGGGCCCCCAAGCGCTTCAACCAGACCATCGTACCGGCCACCGGCAAGCACGGTTCCCTGAGCCCCCAGCTGATCCGTAATGAATTCAAAGGCCGTACGATTGTAGTAATCCAGCCCCCTTACGATGCGGGGATTGGCATGATAGTGGACGGATAATGCCTCCAGTCCCTCTTTAAGGCCTGTAAAGTGGGCGTCACATTCGCGGCATAAATGGGACAGTATCTCGGGCGCTTCCACAAGCGCCTGCTGGCAGGTTTCAACCTTGCAATCGAGAACTCTCATCGGATTTTTTATGATGCGGTCGTTGCATGTTTGACATAACGCCCCTGTCTTTGTTTGCAGATAACCGACAAGCTGCTCCCGATAGCCCGGACGACAGACCGGACAACCCAGGGAGTTGATCTCAAGGCGAACCTGGCCAACACATAAATCATCCAGTAACCGCTGCGCCATGAACACAAGATCCGCATCCTCCACTGGACCTGGAGTGGCAAACATTTCCACGCCAATCTGCTGAAATTGCCGCAATCTCCCCTTCTGTGGACGCTCCCGGCGAAACATGGGGCCTGCATAATACCAGCGTTGAACTCCTGAACGGGATAGTCCGGCCTGCAACCATGCCCGGACGGCGCCGGCCGTGCCCTCCGGCCGCAGACAGATATCATCCCCGCCCTGGTCTTCAAACCGGTACATTTCCTTGGAAACAATGTCCGTTTCCTCTCCAATAGAGCGGACGAACAGGGAGGCCGGCTCCAGAACCGGCAGTCTGACTTCACTGAATCCAAATCGCTCAAAGATAAGGCATGCAGTCTGTTCAATGTGTTTCCAACGTCTTACGTCCGCCGGCAGGCCGTCATGGACGCCACGTATGCCGCGGAATTTACTACTCATGTTTCTTCATGGATTCAACCCGCTTTTCAATCTCCTCGACCAGATGATCGACAATATCTTCAGCTGATACTTTTTCGGCTGGTTTCCCGTCTTTGAACATTAGATGTACGGGATAACCTCCGGTAATGCCGAGACCGGCCTCACGAGCCTCCCCCGGACCATTCACCACACAACCGATGACCGCCACATCCAGAGGCTCATGAATGTGCGCCAGACGTTTCTCAAGAAGCTCCACAGTCTGGATGACATCAAACTTCTGGCGCGCGCAGGAGGGACAGGCAATGATATTCACGCCACGATGGCGAAGGTTCAGGGCCTTCAAGATTTCAAATCCGGCCCGTATCTCCTCTTCGGGCTCCGCGGCCAAAGAAATCCGAATGGTGTCCCCGATACCATCGGCCAGCAGGAGTCCCAGACCAATGGAGGATTTTACGGTGCCGACAAACCGGCTGCCGGCTTCGGTGATGCCAAGGTGGAAGGGATAATCCACCTTATCGGCAAGCTTGCGATAGGCTGCGACAGTCATCGGAATGTTGCTGGCCTTTAGTGAGACCTTGATATCATGAAAATTCATATCTTCGAGAATATGAATATGACTCAGGGCGGACTCGACCATGGCATCGGCGCAGGGCTCGCCATATTTTTCCAATAGGCGTCTTTCCAGCGAACCGGCATTGACGCCAATCCGGATAGAAACACTGCGCTCCGCGGCTGCCTTCACCACACGCTCCACCCGCTCACGTCCTCCAATGTTTCCAGGATTTAACCTCAGGCCATGTACGCCTGCATCCAGAGCGGCAAGAGCCATCTTATAGCTGAAATGAATGTCGGCAATAATAGGAACTCCAGTCTGGCTCAGGATTTCGGGCATGGCAGCGGCGGCATCCGGGTCCGGCACGGATACGCGTACAATATCCGCACCGGCCCTGGTCAGGCGGTCAATCTGGGCCACGGTTTCATTCACGTTTTTCGTTGGCGTATTGGTCATTGACTGAACTGCAATAGGGGCATTCCCGCCAATAATCACAGGTCCTACCTTGAATTGCCTTGTTAAACGTCTCGGCTTCATGATGCTGTCAGACATGGTGGCTATCTCCCGTTGTTCTGACGAAGGACTTGCAGACGCTCCCGTAACTGCTCGGCCCGTTGAAGACTTGCTGAATATTCTTCATGATCCGGGTCCAGTTCAGCCGACCTGCTCCATAATTTAACCGCCTGATCCAGGTTCTCTCGCTGGAAGGCAAGTTTCCCCTTGTGAAAATAGGCCTTTGCGACATCTTTTCTGGACTGCTCAATCCTTCTGAGATACTGCTCTGCATGGGCGCCTTCATTGTCATAGTATATCTTTGCATATTTATACGCTTTAATCAGATCTCCGCGCCTGATCAGATTCTCAATGTCACTGGCCTTGACCTGCAACGGGGCTTTCTTTGTTTGCGTGGTTTTCACTGCGTGTTGCGTGGTTTTCACTGTATGATTTGCCAGGCTCCCGTGCGCGATCTTAACTGGAGAAGGAATTTTTATACCTTTCGGCAACGACTTTCTGATCTTCGCCTTAAGCCCTCTGCCCATCCTGGATTTGGGCCGGAAGAAGAGATAGGACTCAATTTCAACATAGGCGACTTCAGGATACCCTTTTCCCAGGTATCGATCGGCTTCAGTCAGGGCAAGATTGGCCCGGGCGTCAATGCGTCTTTGCCCTTCTCTGAACATGCGTATAAATGGCTCATCCCGTGGGTCCAGTCCTGATGGGACCTCGTATGCACCCAGCCATCTCATAAATGCCTTGTCTTCCTTACGCCGCTGTTTGAACAATCTGTCGAGACGTATTTGCCTGATAATCAACGATATTTTCTCTGACTTTTTCTTGATCTCTAAATCCCCAAGAGTAAACTGCACTGCCTGATGATAGAAACGTTCTGCTTCCACCCCTTGTTTACGCATCTCCCCTGATTTTGCCTTGCACGTATAATAAGTAGCCATACGCCTCCTGTCCGCATCAAT
>CAZQZF010000202.1:2206-3977 GCA_964597745.1 uncultured Zetaproteobacteria bacterium | reverse complement strand
GGTATTAGCCAATGACTACGATCTTATTCTCCGCGATAGCGGCTTCGTCCAACAAACCGGTCGAAGAGGTGTGCGGCGTCATGCGGCCCGGGACTGGCCTCGGGATGATACTGGACGGAAAAAACGGGTCTGTCCCTAAGACGCAGTCCCTCGATTGTACCATCGAACAGGGAACGGTGCGTAATCTCGACATGATCGGGAACGCCTGTATCGGCTACGGCAAAACCGTGATTCTGGCTGGTGATCTCGATTTTACCGGTCGTTTCATCGCGCACTGGATGATTGCCGCCACGATGGCCGAACTTGAGTTTGAAGGTCGAGAGCCCCAGCGCCTGAGCCAGTAACTGATGCCCCATGCAGATGCCAAAGACGGGAATATCGGTGTCAACAAGGTGGCGGATTGTATCCACGGCATAGGGAACGGCGGCAGGATCGCCAGGGCCATTAGATAGAAAGATACCATCCGGTTTGAGCGCAATCACATCCGCCGCCCGCGTGGATGCGGGAACCACATGCACCCGGCAGTCCCGATCGGCAAGCATCCGGAAAATATTGCGTTTACAACCAAAATCAAAGGCTACGACTTGCCATTCCTCTCCCGGCCCATGGAACTGCTGACGGTCAAGATCGTAGCCTCCCTGATTCCATGTAAAAATCTGGCGCGTGCTGACCTGACCGGCCAGATCGCGCCCCTCCAGACCTACCCAGCTACGCGCCATGGCTATGGCCTCTGCCTCCGAGGTTCCATCCGAGGCGATGACTCCGTTGACCGCTCCCTGACTACGCAGGTGACGCGTCAGTTCGCGCGTATCAATGCCGGCGACGCCAGCCACGCCCTGCCCCTTCAGCCATTCATCAAAATTGGATGTGGATCGGTAACTGGAGGCAATCCGCGCCGGTTGCCGGATCACAACTCCTCTGACAGCCGCCATGGTGGATTCGAAATCAACATCATTACATCCCACGTTACCGATATGGGGGTAAGTGAATGTGATAATCTGATCGGTGTAGGATGGATCGGTGATGATCTCCTGATAACCCGTCATGGAGGTGTTGAAACACACCTCGCCAGCCGTGTGCCCGGAATGTCCGAGTGCCCGACCACGGAAAACACGGCCATCCGCCAGAGCCAGAATTGCACGCCGATCATCCATTATAACCACCTCAGTAACTGAAACCGCGCCGGAGATTACGAGACCGGAACCGGGATGTCGAGCTACGGGGTGCTGGCGGGTGGAGGTAAAGGCTGATCTTCATGCTGCTCCATGGCCATACAGACCTGGTCCCTTCCGCTCTGCTTTGCCCGATACAGGGCCAGATCGGCCCGATGGATCAGCTCCTGCAGGGATTCTCCATGCCGATGTTCGGCAATGCCTGCGCTGATGGTGATAGAAAATTTCTTGCCCTTTGTTCTAAAATGCAGCTCGCGAACCTGCCTGCAAACCCGTTCGGCAAAGGCCATTCCACTCTGCGGTAATTTGGAGGTCAGGAACACAGCGAACTCCTCTCCGCCAAAGCGAACCGGGACATCCGCAGGACGGCTCTCCTTCAGCAGCAGTTCTCCGGTCTTTTTCAGCACCTCATCACCCATGATATGACCATCGGCGTCGTTAACGCTCTTGAAAAAATCCACATCCAGCATCACCAGGCTAAGCGGTGCATCTGCCTCACGATTGTGCAACTCAAGCATGCGAACAACCACATCCGTCATATAGCGACGAGTGAACAATCCTGTCAGGGGATCACGTATGGATCGTTCATAGATGGCGTT
>CAZQZF010000202.1:0-2106 GCA_964597745.1 uncultured Zetaproteobacteria bacterium | reverse complement strand
GACGAGTGAACAATCCTGTCAGGGGATCACGTATGGATCGTTCATAGATGGCGTTGCGCTCATCTTCCAGGCCACGATAAAGCATTTCTCGTTCCACCGCAGTCAGCAACGGTTCGCTCATACGGCCCAGAAGGCCATCCATTTCCCTGCTGACTTCAATCCCCGATTCCAGATGCATAATTGTTACAGCACGACAATTACCGCCATCGGCAGGAAACAGAGGTATAATAAGCTTTTCCTGTCCCTGCCTTTCCGGGGCGCCATTGCCTCCCCGGTAGCAGGCGCCGATTGCCATCATCCAGCTCTCCCTGTTGTGAGTAAAGACATCCAGCATCTCCGGCGCCGGCTCTAAAGCCTCGCCATGGTAATGATTGGCAGGGCCGAAGAGCAGAAACTTCTCCCCTTCCCTGACCAAAAACTCCAATGCCTCTACCGGCAACAGTTGTTGAGTGGCATCCAGAAGATGATGGACAATATCTGGAAAATCCCGGTAGAGCATCATGGCCTCCAGCGTATGACGCAGCATGTGATTCATGGCCATCAGGCGCTTGATATCCGTATCCTGTTCCACCATCAGGTACAGGCCACATTCCAACCCCTCCAGACGCTCAAACATGAAATCCACCAATGACTTGGGAATGATGGAACCATGCTGAGGCGCAATCATCCAGATTGGATACTTCCGCATCCGGGAAAGGCCGTGTTGTAAAATGTCCCGGCTGGGCATGTAGTGTTCATGGAAGGGCCTGATCGCCTCAAAGTAGCTTTCATCCTTGGCGAACAGCCGCCACTTCTCGGTAAATCCGCCAAAGATATCGCTGGAAAAGAGTATCCCTGAAGATTCTTCAAAGGTTGTAAAGGCACCGGGAAAATGCAGATAGGGAGTGAAGATGAAGTGTAACACTCGCCCGTTAATCCGCAGTTTCCAGTCATGTTCCTCCACCTGACAGAATGGCAGATGCCGCAGTGCATAGTGCTTCAGTAGAGCCGCTGCTCGCCAGTGTGTGACCAGCAGTGCGTCTTTGCGGCAAATCATCTGATCAATCAGACCCATCGCACCTGTAATATCGGGATCCTGATGATGACAAATAAAGTAACGAATATTTGAGAAGGGAATGACCTCCTCGATCTTTTTCAGTGTGTTGGGAAAGGTCAGTGCTGATCCCGGATCGATAAGTACGGACTGGTCTCCATTCTCAATCAGATAGACATGACACTGGAAGATATCATCCGGAAGATAGTGCCCAACCCACCAGATACGATCCGCAATTTCCACGGCATGCTCCGTATCTACTTTTGTCACAGCGACATCCTCCCTTCCTTTTTAAAAGGTGTCAGGAACCTTTAATCCTGGGTCTTCCGCGTGGGCGCATAGTTGATTCAAGGCCGAACTTATCAATCATCACATCAACCCACTTTTGATCTCCAAATGGTCGGCCACGCTTCATACTGTCGTGAAGAGAGCTTAACATCCTCTTACCATGCCCTCCTGTTTCATCGCGGTTAACCAGCAACACCCAGTTTTCAGGCCTCTGAACTGGCCAGTCGGCAAGTGGCTTCTGAAGCCCTTTCGTCTCAGACACCCGTCTGTACAAACTGGACCACTGCCATTCTTCGGCCCGCTTTACCAACTCAGCGTTTAGCGCATTAGACTCTACGTACCAGCATACAGTCAGAAAATATTCATTCGATTGAACAACAAAAGATTTGAACCGCCCCTGATACACGTGACCAGAACCAACACTTTGCCTATACGCATGCCATCGTTGCGTATGAGTCAGGGTCAACCAGCCCACAAACCTGGATAGATCACCATCCTGCCTGGGCCATAGTACCAGATGCCAGTGATTCGGCATGATGCAATAGGATAATATCCGCATCCCAAACCGCTCCTCCGCCTGCCACATGATACGCTCAAATGCTTCATAATCTCCCTTACTGTCGAATATCTGCATTCCTGCATTTGCGCGATTGATGACATGGTAGATAAGTCCACCCAAGGCGATTCTTTTTGAACGTCCCATGGAACTAGCCTAATCTATCGTAATTATCTAGCCTGAACTATTCATAAACTCGGATATCGAGGGATTACCCATATATTTCCAA
>CAZQZF010000201.1:0-3994 GCA_964597745.1 uncultured Zetaproteobacteria bacterium | reverse complement strand
CTAGGGACGGACGGGACGGCCGGGCAGGCAGGCGCCTCTTCGTCCGTGGGAGAACAGGCGGGGGCCCGCCCTGGTGACATAAAAACAGATAGCCCAAGAAAAACCAGGCGTTGGCCGTGGCTGATCATATTAGTCCTTATACTGGCAACCGTGGCGGCCTGGTTCCTGCTGCCGCGGGAGACTCGGCAGACCTACCTGCATAGTTTTGTAGGCCTTAACAGCAATCCGCCGGTATCTGATGAGTCAGTTCAGGAGGAGACGACGGTTGAATCCGGGCAACAGCCGACTGAACAGCAGCCGGTTAACGCTGAAAAACCAGCCGCTCCTGAAGTAGCCGTTCAGTCTGAACCGGAACCAGAACCGGAACAAATGCCCTCCGCCGAATCCCGGTCTGTTCCAGCCATTAATCCGGAGATTGATTCATCAACACTTGAAGGTCTGATCAGCGTGATTGGAGAGTTACGCGCGGGTATTGATGAGCTGAAGGCATCCAATGCCGAATTGAAGAAAAGTCTCGATGCCGGAGGGTTGCGTGCGAGTATTGATGAGTTAAAGGCATCCAATGCCGAACTGAAGAAAAGTCTCAATGCGCGCCGTGTTCTCGACCTGAGATCCCGTCTGCGCCGGATTACCAGTCCGGGTACGCGGCTGTCCCAGATCAAACTGGCATGGGAGGATATTGCGCTGCTGCCTGCCTTGTCCGATGCAGATCGCAAGCTTGCCCGGAAAATGCTTAATCTTTCAGGCCGGGATATGAAACAGCTCGATGCCTGGCTAAGCGCGATTGACGGCCTTGCCGAAAAATATCCATCCGTCGTCTTCAAGGGAACAGAACTGATTGCCGATGATTCATGGTGGGCCTGGCTGAAAAACATCTTCCATCTGCGCCGGGCGCCAAGTGTTGGTATGCAGAGACAGAATGACCTGCATGACCGTTTACTTGAAGCGCATGACAGACTGTTCCGTCAGCAATGGCCTGATCAGAAGGGGTGGAGCGCCCTGCTTGCCGGTATTAAAGAACAGGAAGGCAAGGATGCCGATCTCAAACTGCCCGATGATTTCAGCTCAATCCGGCATGATATTGCCAATATGAGAGCGGCTGCCGTCGCATGGCTGGCGCGTTTGTAATGCGTGTTTTCTTCTTATTGTTGCTGGCGCTTGCTGTTGCCGCCGTATTGGCGCTTTATCCGAACATTGCACAGCAGAACATGCATTTTGAGGCATTTGGCTGGATCATCGAGTTGAATCAGGCGGTATTCCTGCTGATTCTTCTGCTGATTCTGACCCTGTTCTGGGCTATGAGAAAGATCATTTTGACCGTGTTGACTCTGCCGTTGCGTCTCTGGCGCAGTATCTGGTCCAGGACACGCCGCCTTAAGGAAGAGAATTTACGCCATGGGATCGCCCGGCTTGTTGACCTGCGTAAGGACCTTGGCGCAACTGATTTTAAAAAAGCTGATTCTGTTCTTCCGGCCTGGCTGATGGATCTGTTCGAGGTGTTGACGATTCCCGTTCAGGATCAGAAAGTGCCGCCGCCAGAGCAGGACAGCCTGAAGACCGCCCTTGTCGCACGTTTGGTAACCCGCCCCAAATCCGCTTTGAGTTCCAGTTTACGTAAAGAGTTTCTGAAAGCCTGGCTGCAGGCATCTCCCGAAGCTCCTCTGGCAAAAAAACGGATGCTCGCCCTGGCTGAAGAGGAACAGGATTGGGCCACCGCCATCGGGTTCCTGGAAAACCGGTGGAAAAATAACAAGTCCAAAAAAACCAGAACGCGACTTGCTCGCGCCTATCTCGGCTTGGCGGCACAGCGGCCCGATGATCGTATCGGCTGGCTTCGGAAGGCTCAGAAGCTTGATCCCGATTCGGGTTCTGCGACCCTGGCGCTGGGCCTGGCCTATAATGATATCGGGGATCAGGTTGCTGCGCGCCGGCTCTGGAATAAATATCTGAGGGACCATGACGACGTGGAAGTGGCCCGGTCTCTGCTCGATATCACTGATGATTGTCTGCGTGCCTATCGCAAGGCTGAAAACAATCATGCCCATTCCATGCCCGCATCGTATCAATGGCTTCGGGCCCAGTTGGCCTACCGTGCCGGACTGACGGGTCTTGCTATGGAACACATTCAGGCGCTGGCCAAACAGTATCCGGGCAGGTTGGCCTGGAAGACTTGGGGTGACTGGCACAGCAAGGCCGGCGACTGGGAGCAGGCCGCTAATTGCTATGCCAGGGCTCTGAACTCCAACAGCAACATGAACACAGATACGGCAGAGCCAGTGCATGAAAGTTAAGCGCTGGAATGATAAGGCCGATGAGCCACTGACAGAATCAGCCATGAGAAACAAGCTGGAATCACGAGGGTATTCGGTCAGTCGTTACATCTATCCCCCCGGGACCTGGTTTCCGGATCATACGCATGGTATGGACAAGATCGATGGCGTACTCGCCGGTCGTTTTCGTATGACCATGAGCGGCAAGTCAGTGATTCTGGAGGCAGGTGACTGCCTTTTTATTCCGAAAGGAGTTGCACATAGCGCCGATGTTGTGGGTAGCGATCCCGTCGTTAGCCTCGATGCCGTTACAAAATAAGCGAATGAAAGCATCCGCGTTGACGATGGCTCTGTTCGCTATCACTATTTGCTGTACGTCTAGGGCGGCTGATTCAGGTTCGGGAGGAAGAGATATGAGTTTGCGGATCACATCAACGGCATTTGACCATCAGGGCTCCATCCCGGCCTTGTATACCTGTGACGGCAGGGATATCTCTCCACCGCTGGCATGGTCCGGTCTGCCGGAGGGCGCCAGGAGTCTGGTGTTGATTATGGATGATCCCGATGCCCCTGATCCCGCCGCTCCGAAAATGACCTGGATACACTGGCTACTGTACAACCTGCCGCCTGTATCCAGCGGTCTGCCACAGGCGGTTTCTACCGCCGACCTGCCCGCCGGTACGAAGGAGGGCGTCAACAGTTGGCAACGGACCGGTTACGGCGGTCCCTGTCCACCCATTGGCAGGCATCGTTATTTTCACAAGCTTTATGCCCTCGATATTGAACTTCCCGACCTCGACAAGCCGGATAAGTCAGCGCTGGAAGCGGCCATGCAGGGACATATTCTGGAAAAAGCGGAACTGATCGGCACCTATCGGCACTGACCTGCATATATCGCTATGCTGTTTGATTCGGCAATCCTGCCTTTTTGTTGCCTGCCATACCTGTGTATTGCGTATGACAGGATAAAATAGCATGATAGCGGCGCATCCAGCGACACTATATGAAGGTTCACCAGCATAGCGGGAATTCCATGGAAGTTTAATGGTTAGGAACGCGCTGACTGGTTTTTCAAGATGTTGTGGCTTCCCTATCATTGCGGATAACGCTGGTTGCATCACCCTACAACAAGGAAAATCGGCATGGCAGAAAAAAAATCCAGGCAATTCAAAATCTTACCGATTGAACGGCGTGCAGCTGCTTCATTGGGCGGCATCTTTGCGCTGCGCATGCTCGGCCTGTTTATGATCCTGCCGGTGTTTTCGCTGTACGCCCACCATCTGAGGGGCTTTACGCCAATGCTGACCGGCCTCGCCATTGGCGCCTATGGGCTGACACAGGCCTTTCTACAGATACCCTTCGGCCTCCTTTCCGATCGCATTGGTCGTAAGCAGGTGATCGTCATCGGACTGCTGATTTTTGCGGCGGGCAGCGTCGTCGCGGCCGTTTCTGATTCCATTTACGGAGTCATTGCCGGCAGGGCGCTGCAGGGGGCGGGCGCGATCGCCGCTGCAATCATGGCCTTGCTGGCCGATCTAACGCGGGTGGAGACCCGTACCAAGGCCATGGCCATACTCGGTGGCAGCATCGGCATGTCGTTTACTCTGGCCTTGTTGCTGGGTCCGCTGCTGAATGGCTGGAACGGCGTCCCCGGCATCTTCTGGTTGACCGCAGTTCTGGCCCTGTTGGGTCTTCTGGTCATCCTCTATGTTGTTACGAAACCG
>CAZQZF010000200.1:0-4009 GCA_964597745.1 uncultured Zetaproteobacteria bacterium | reverse complement strand
AACGGACGACCTGCTCATTACGAGTGAGCTGCTCTACCAACTGAGCTACATCGGCGTCGGGTTGAAAGGCGCGCATTGTAGCAAGCCATTCAGATTTTGAAATAAAACTTAGGGCGCCACTGAATAAGTTCTGCAGAGGTTCCCTAATCCAGAACCGCCTGCACAGCTGACAGTAGTGCGGGCGCGGCTGTTTGGGTACGCAGGGTCCGGGATCCAAACCTCAGGGCCAGAAATCCCTTCCTTTCAAGAATACCAAGATCGCTTGCATCCCACCCCCCTTCAGGACCTGCCGCAAATATCAGCTCGCGGGCCTTGCATACCTTGTCACGGACTTCTGCCCACGACACGCCTCCTTCCGGGTGTAGACAATACGCCGCGCCATAAATCTCGATCTCCTCCAGGCTGTCACGCCATCGAATATCCGGGATTTGAGTGCGTCCGCACTGTTCAGCCGCCTCAATGACGATTTTTTGCCAGCGCTTCAGACGAGACAAACGTTTTTTGTTCTCAAGTTTCAGATCCGAACGCCTGCTGACCGCGATCTGAAAACCGGCCGCCCCAAGTTCAGTGCCTCTCTGTAGCACCGTTTCTATCTTTTCATTCCGGCAGGCAGCCTGAACAATGTGCACTGGAACCCGTAACTCACGATCTACATCACTGAATTCCAGTGCCTTGCATAACACATCATGCCTTCCCATACGGATGATCTCCGCTCGATACTCCCCGCCCCTGCCGTTAAATAGAATTAGCTCTGATCCATATTCAAGCCGCATGACGTGGCGCAGATAATGAGCCTGGGAGCCGTCAAGAGTGATTTCTTCGCCAGGACAAACTGGTACATTTACAAATAATCGTATCCGTTTCATGCCCGGATTCGGCCGGAAAATTTATTTTTTGGCAACCCCCCTTGACCTTGTCCGTCAAGCTTTCAAGATATGAGGATGTTTTCCCTATGGCATCAGAATCAGCAATGGACACCCGTACGGGAGTGGTCGGCCAAGTCTCGGAATGCCTCGCCTGAGGCTGCTGTTGTACTGACGCTTACGGGTTCACTGACCCGTTTTTTGCAGCGAGCCTTTGGCATGGCCCTGACTTTGAATGTGCATGAACAGGTTCTTGACCGATGTCATCCTGCCGAGGCGAAGCTTCTGGATTGCAAGGCCGGGGATCGCTGTCTGCGACGGCGTGTCTCCCTGCTGCACAGGCGTACCGTGATGTTTGATGCGGAGTCCGTTCTACCCCTGGAGTGGTTACCGACCAATATGATGTCGGATCTTCAGGATGGAAAAAAACCTTTGGGGAATCTGCTGCTGGACTGGGGATTGTCTCTGTCGCGCTCCGATCTGAGCATTGCCCATATCCAGTTATCCGATCATTCGGATTGCCGATGGGCCAGACGTTCTGTATTGCGCGCGCCTGACGGACCTCGCGCCCTGATCGTTGAATGTTTCCATCCTGAAATCTGGACTCGGTTGCAGGACATGAAAAAGAGGCGATGATCCCGGCTCTCAGACCCCTGGGGACATGGCAGGACTGGCTTACGCTCCTGCGACTGGATCGACCCGTGGGCTACTGGCTCCTGTTATGGCCAACGATGTGGGGCCTGCTCGCTGCGTCGCATGGCCATCCTGGCATCAAGAACCTGATGATCTTTGTGACCGGCGTATTCCTGATGCGCTCCGCTGGTTGTGTAATCAATGATTTTGCCGACCGTGGTTTTGACCGGCATGTAGCAAGAACGCGTCATCGCCCCGTAGCGGCTGGCCGCATCTCCCCGCCTGCTGCCTTCATCGGGTTCGTTTTTATGTTGCTTCTGGCTTTTTTTCTGGTCCTGCAAACGAGCATGCTGGTTGTGAAACTTGCCTTTGTCGGGGTAATGCTGGCTGGCATCTACCCGTTTCTCAAACGGTTTACACACTTCCCTCAGGCCTGGCTTGGCATGGCCTTTGGCTGGGGCGCGGTCATGGCCTGGGCGGCGGAGACTGGCAGCGTATCAGATTCTCCGATTCCGTGGCTGTTGTTTGGAGCCAATATCTTTTGGTCACTTTCTTACGATACGGCCTATGCCATTGGCGACAGGACGGATGACAAACAGATTGGGGTAAAATCCACCGCCCTGTGGTTTGATGATAAGGCGATTATTGCCATTGTCTGGCTTGGTCTGCTGATGCTTGGATTTCTTGCTTTCGTCAGTTCCATATATGGAGGTTTGGCTTGGCTCGGGTGGCTATTATGCGCCGGTTGGCAGACAAGGTTATTCTGGAACCTGTTCCGGCGGGGAGAGGCATGGAGTTTCCGCTTTTTTCAGCTTTCCCACTGGTCCGGCGCCCTGATGTGCGTCGGATTCATGGTTTCAGCAATCCAGCCTGTTTGACACCGTTCGGGAGTGATCTATCTTTTGTGTTATAAGAGAGGAGAGATCACGACGAAACAATCCAGGCCAACAGTGAATCAATAATGGCATTGATGAATATACTAAAAGGCGTACGATGCCGAACCCCATCACAAATAAGGAGTGCTGATTATGAGTTTTGAATTACCTTCCCTGCCTTTTGATATGGATGCGCTGGAACCCTATATCTCGCATGAAACACTGGAATATCACTATGGAAAACATCATCAGACCTATGTTACCAATCTGAATAATCTGACCACCGGCACAGAGTATGCGGAATCATCCCTTGAGGATGTGGTTCGCAGCGCCCAGGGAGGCCTGTTTAACAATGCCGCACAGGTCTGGAATCATAGCTTCTACTGGAATTGCCTGTCGCCCAATGGCGGTGGCGAACCGGCCGGGTCACTGGCAACTGCTATCAAGGCTGCTTTTGGTTCTTTTGAGGAATTCAAGGGGAAATTTTCGCAGACTGCCATTACGACCTTTGGCTCCGGATGGGGTTGGCTCGTACAAAACAATGACGGAAGTCTGGAATTGATGAGCGCCAGCAATGCGGGCAATCCGATGACCTCGGGTAAAAAACCATTGTTGACCTGCGATGTCTGGGAACATGCGTATTATATCGATTATCGTAATGCACGCCCCAAATATGTGGAGGCCTTCTGGAAGCTGGTGAACTGGGACTTTGTGTCGGGTAATCTGACGTCTTGATGATCTTGGTCTTTCTGGTTGAGAACCCATAGCTGACGAGACCACATATGTCCGAGAATAGAAAACAATGGAAGCCGGGCAGGCGGGATGTGTTTGCTGTGCTTTTGGTGGTTGCCGTGATTGTAATCTTAAGCCTGGGGACCAGGGAACGGCGGACCGCGGCGACGCCTGACGATAAAATCCACCGCACCGTTTCTTCGCGTGCGGAATGCATGACATGCCATGGGCCTCAGGGCGCCCGGCCGCAGCCTTCCGGGCATACCAGGGAAGATCAGTGCTTTCTCTGTCATCGGCAACCAAAAGGTTGGAAAGGAACATCTCGATGAAGGTCGGAATTGCTGCTAAAATTGCGGATAATCGCGCGCTTCAGCTGGCGGCGGAGCTGGCCCAATGGCTTCTTGATCACAAACACAAGGTCATTTTATCCGAAATCTGTCTTAAGGACCGAACCGACCTGCCCCACAAGTCCCTTACGGATATGGCTGAATCCGTGGAATTGATGGTTGTTCTGGGTGGTGATGGAACAATGTTACACGTGGCCCAGAGCTTCATTGGATCGCCAGTTCCGATGATGGGCATCAATGCCGGTCACCTGGGATTCCTGACCGTGGCGCCCATAATGGACATGTTCAAAGCCGTGGAACAGGTCCTGGCAGGTAAAAGCAAGGTGGAAAGACGGTTCAGCCTGCGGGCTGAGGTTTGGCGCGGTGACAGACAGATGGGCTCGGGGTTCGCCATCAATGATATCGTGCTCCACCGTAACAGCCATCCCCGCGCCATCGAATTCGAGATGCAGGTTCACGGACAATTTGTATTTCGCCTGTGTGGCGATGGACTCATTCTGGCCACCCCGGCAGGCTCCACAGCCTATGCATTATCAGCGGGTGGTCCGATCCTTCATTC
>CAZQZF010000199.1:0-4014 GCA_964597745.1 uncultured Zetaproteobacteria bacterium | reverse complement strand
CGTTAATTCCCGTAAGCTTCCTGCCCACCAGAAAAGTTCCCTGTAATACCACTCCGCCCCCGCCCTGCCATTGGAACATGCGGACGATGACACGCATCGAATGGGCCATGGATCCCAGATGAACAGGGAAATGCGCCGCCTGGGCCGCCAATCCCCCCTCGGCATTAAAAAGGGCGCAGGAAAAGTCCTCCCTGTCCTTGATATTCGGAGACAGGGAGCTCCGTTTGAGCGTTGCCCCCATTTCATCACAAATGGCGGAAAGCCGGTGGGAGAAGAGGCTCAGTTCAATGGGGGTCACAGCTCAACGCTCCGTAACAGCAACAGATGACCATAGGTGGATACGCTGCAATGCCACTCTTCAGGTAACCACAGGGTCGCCGTTTCTTCAAGGATGATGGCGGGACCTGAAATTTTGTGGCCAGGCCGGAGCCGATACCTCTGATAATGTGGTGTTTTCCCGGTCCCATATACCGATGAATACCCATCGGGTCTGATGGCCCGATCCATCGGCGGCAGTTCGGGCCAGGTGATATCCCGGGTTTCATATGTTGCTCTCAGACGGCAGGTCATGATCTCGATGGAATGGTTTTCAAGGATATGCCCATACGCCTGTTCGTGCGCGGCCAGAAAGTCACGGGCAAGCCTGGCGGTCTGATCTGTATAAGGAAGGGTTAGATGAAATCCCTGTCCCTCAAAGCGAAGGTCAACAAAATGTTCGAAGACAAGCTCAAGGTTCGGCATATTTATACGCGCCTCCTCCTCAAGCGCCGAAAAAATTTCCCGGACCGTTTCCCGAGCGTCCTCAGCGGTAATGTTCAAACGGCGCGAGCGGGAAAAATCGCCCTGCCGTTTTCCAGCCAGCATGCCGAGGGCTGAGAATGCGCCACTGGCTAACGGATAGATAATCTGCCTGATACCAAGCCTTCCGGCCAGCGAACAGGCATGCAGCCCCCCGGCTCCGCCAAAACAGACCAGAGCAAACCGCCCCGGATCATAACCTCGCTGCACGGAGACGACCCTCAGCGCACCAGCCATATTCTCCTCGGCTATCCGCAGGATACCCTGCGCCAGTAATTCAGGAGTAAGGCCGTTCTCTTTTGCCATCGCCGCCATGAACCGGCGGGCGCTGTCAATATCTACGGGAAGGGTTCCCGCCATACGGATATCGGCTGGAATGCGTCCAAGGATCAGGTTAGCGTCGGTAACGGTAATCCGGCTTCCGCCGCGGCCATAACATACCGGACCCGGGTCCGCCCCTGCCGATTCAGGACCGGCATGCAGGATGCCTGCCTCATCAAACCAGGCAATCGACCCTCCCCCGGCGCCGATTGTATGGATATCGAGCATGGGCATGGCCACAGGCAATCCGGCAATCGAGCCATCGATGGTGATTCCGGGATCGTGGTTGATCAGGGCGACATCGGTGCTTGT
This sequence comes from uncultured Zetaproteobacteria bacterium, assembly GCA_964597745.1. Taxonomy (GTDB): domain Bacteria; phylum Pseudomonadota; class Zetaproteobacteria; order Mariprofundales; family Mariprofundaceae; genus CAYLYU01. The sequence continues at coordinate 2,583 of CAZQZF010000199.1, read as the reverse complement.
ACCGCCCATATCGAAGGTGATCAGTCGTTCTTTCCCCAGTTGTCGTCCAACCGTTTTTGCGGCCACCAATCCTCCGGCAGGACCGGACAAAATCATCCGGACAGCCTGTCTGCCGGCCTGCTCAGTGCTCATCACGCCGCCGGCCGAGTGCATGATCAACAGCCCTCTGGCGCCAAGCCGGGAATTCAGGCGCCGAAGATAATTCCGGGTCAACGGACCAATATAGGCATTGAGAAAGGTTGTAGCGGCACGCTCATACTCCCGGTATTCAGGAAGAATCCGGTGTGAAAGGGATAGAAATTTTTTCCCTAAAATAGCGCCGGCCACGCTCCGTTCCTGCTCGGGATTCAGAAATGAAAAAAGGGTGCAGCAGGCTACGGCCGTATAGGATTCACATCTTTCCCTGAGCATGTCCAGGTCCGCAGGCTCAATCTCTTCAATGACCCTGCCTTCGGCATCTACACGCCCGCTTATGCCTATGCAGTCTTCCGGATCGAGCCATCTTATCCCGGGTTCCGGGGATAATTCATAGATCTCTGTTCTGTTCTGCCTGCCTATGAACAGAATATCCTCCAGCCCACGGTTGGTGACGAACAGCGTCTTAACTCCCTTGTGCTCAAGGATTGCATTGGTTGCTACGGTTGAACCGTGGATCACTTCAATCAAGGCCCGATCGGCATCCATCTCACGGATGCCCTTCAGGATTGCCTGGGACGGGTCATCAGGGGTGGACAAAACCTTGAGAAAGCGAAGGTGAATGCCGTCAAAATAGACGAAGTCTGTAAAGGTACCACCCGTATCTATGCCCAGAAACATCGCTTAAGAATAGCGTCTTATCGAGTTTGCGGCATGCTATTCAATGATGCTATATTCTCTGGAGTCTGATATCTTTTTTCTCAAAGTGAACAAGTCGGCATGATTTTGACTTTTAAAGGACGAGACCGATGCGGTTATTGTTGAAAATATTGCTGGTTTTGATCGGGGTTTGGCCGTGCCTGGTAATTGCCGCAGGTGTTGAGCCCTCTTCTATGCAACCCGTCGAGGTGAATCAGGAGGAAGTTCTGCCCGATGCCATGCAACATCTGCGTAAGGGTCCGGACGTCAATTTCGTGACGCTGCGCGATCCCTTTTCTTCCTTTCTGGCCGAGGCGGCGGAGCGCGCCAGCCGGCAAAAGCTCGCGCAAAAGGCCATCCTGGCATCCCGGAAGCGGGAGCCGCTGGAGGCATATGACCTGAACGCCCTGAAACTTGTGGCTATTTTAAGCATGGGGAAAGACAAGGTCGCCATGATCGAGGATACAACCGGACAGGGTTTCACGGTCAGAAAGGGGAACTATCTCGGCAAAAACAGCGGCCATATCGACCGAATTACCGATAGTGACCTGACGCTGACAGAGAAGATTTTTAGCCCGGCCGGAGATATCGTGGATCGTAAAGTCACGATGACCCTGAAAGAGGTCAATCAGCCGGGATCTAAAAAGTAACAGGCCGGAAGTTGCCTCCGGATAAGGTCGCGTCATTGTTCCGGGCGCTCCGGCGGGTCAATCCCGAACCACGATCAGAGCTGATCCATGCTTCGCCTTTTGAGTTGCTGGTGGCCGTAATTCTCTCGGCTCAGAGTACGGATGTGGGTGTAAACAGGGCCACAGCCAGGTTGTTTCATGTTGCCAATACTCCGGAGGCCATGATTGAACTGGGCGAGGAAGGGCTCAAGCAATACATTTCCAGCATTGGTCTTTACAACAACAAGGCCAGACACATTATTAGGGCCAGCGAAATATTGGTAAGGGATTTTGGTGGAAAAGTTCCCTGTGAACGTCAGGCATTGGAAAGACTTCCCGGCGTTGGTAGAAAGACAGCCAATGTCGTGCTGAATGTCGCCTTTGGTCAGTCCACGATGGCCGTGGATACGCACGTCTTCCGCGTAGCCAACCGCACCGGCCTGGCGCCGGGAAAGACGCCGCTGGAAGTGGAGAAGGGTCTGTTACAGATTGTTCCCGAGGAGTTTATGCATCACGCGCATCACTGGCTTATCCTGCACGGTCGCTACATCTGTACGGCCCGCAGGCCCAAGTGCCCCGTTTGTCCCATAGAGCCCGAATGCCAGTGGCCGGAAAAATCAATTGTCTGAAGGTTCAGCCCAAAACATTGAAAATTAACCGTCCGAAACGTGCGCAGTAGGTTCCTGAGTAGCACTTTGGACACATGATGAATCCGTGGTTTGCGTGCCATGGCGGTAAATACGCCATATCCCGCTAATAACCACAATACCGAAGCCTGGCACCGAATACTGGAGCGCCTTGTTGGGCGTTACTGTTCATCATTGCCTTGCTCCGGCAGCTCGACGCTGATAGTTACGGAAACGCGGTCCACTTGATTCCCCTCGGGTTTCTTCACCTTTGGAGTAGGGCTGAACTCCGACTGGATTCTCTCTAGCCAATCAGGGTCAACAGGCTTGCGGCCGCTGCCGCGAGCGATTAGCAGCGCGTACTCTCGACACCGATCAAGCACCCCACTCGGGATATTTCTTAGTCAGCCCTGAATAAGTCATAAGTTATTGTAACGTATGGAACATTTTTTCAT
>CAZQZF010000198.1:0-4054 GCA_964597745.1 uncultured Zetaproteobacteria bacterium | reverse complement strand
CAATAGCCCTGACCGCAATCTCGCGGGCTGATACATCTGGAATCAATTCAGCCTTCTCTATCTGCTTCTGCTTCCAACGCTCATTGTGCGGGTCGAGCCTGGCGAGGATGAAGACCAGCTTGTGCAGGATGCCCATCGGGAAGGTGCCGGAACCACAGGCCGGATCAAGGATTTTGCAGTCATCAATGGCGGCAATGAGCGCATTTACCTCCTCTTCATCGAAGGGGTGAGATTTTTCCGTGTAGGCGAAGACCTCCCGCAACAGGCTTTGCAAATCTTCCATGTTCGCCAGCTTCGGGACTCTCGCCTTCAACTGGGCTTCCAGATAGGCGATCAGGGATTCATCCACCATGTAGTTGACGATCTCGCGCGGCGTGTAAAAAGAGCCGGTCTGCTTGCGCGCCGTGGTGCCTGTCTCCGGGTTGTAGCTGGCCAGCAGATTTTCAAACACCTTGCCCAGCAGCTCCGGATCAAGCGCGATTTCTTCCTCGATGGGCGTGTTTTCCGTGATCGTGAACTTGTAGCTTTCCAGCAGATTGACCAAACCACGCACCTTTTCGCGCTTCTTCTTTTTGTCGCCAAGCACCGTACTCAAGTCAATCGTCCGGTAGTCCGAGAAGAACAGGAAATTGGGGATATTGGGCTGCTTCCTGGGATTGCGTGTGAAGCCATCCACATATTGTACTTTGCCTGCATCATCTTCCTTATCCAGACAGTCGAACAGGCCGCCGTTCAGGAAGGGAATATCCTCAAAGAGCTTGATGGCCTCCGCCTCGGAAACAGCGAACAGGTTTTGATAGCGATACAGATTCTTGACGCCGTATTCATTTTTGTTGGCCTTAAAGCCCGCATCGACGGCGAATTTCCGGTTGATTTCTCCGCCCGTGTTCATCTTCTGGTTGAGGGTGGCGAAGAACAGGTTTTGCAGAATGGCCTGATAGAATGTGCTTTCGTCATCGGCCATAGACTTGAGCACGCCTTGCAGTTTTTTCTTGCTGAACAACTCCGGCGGCAGCAGACCCTTTTCCTTCAGGAACCAGCAGAAGATCAGCCGCGTGAGCAGGCGGATTACGCTGGTGGCGTTGCGCGTGGATTCATCCTTCTCCACATCATCCGGGAACCGGACATGATCCAGTGCCCAGAAATACCAATCGGAGAGTTCGCGGTAGAAGCGCTTGTTGAGCGCGTCGCTGTCCAGCGTTTGCCGCCAAGCATTGTGCAGCTCCAGAAAATTGGTGCAGGCGAATTTATCAATGAGCGCGGGCAGGGACAGATCGTACAGAATCTCGATGTGCGCCCGATGCGGCGCATCAAAGCGAATATCCTTGATGAGCTTGACTTTCTCCAGCACGTCGCGGCTCTCGTCGCGCTTGCTGATGCGCCGGTCAATCACGGACAGGGTGAGCGTACCGCCATGGCGAATGAACAGCATGGCGGGCATGCCAAAGAGCAGGTTGATTTCACGGGTGATGTCCGAAAGCTGCGTGCGCGTGTACTGCCCCTGCTTCAAATCCAGGGCGAAGAACAGGTAGGACTGGTAATTGCGCGGATCATAGCCTGAATCGAAGCCCAGCGAGCCTTGCATACCGGCATCGCGCACCTCGTCATCGGTGATCTGAAACAGGAAATCAATGTTCTTCCACTTGCCGAACAGCGCCTTGTCCCGGCGCAATTTCCTGTCCCGATTATCAAACTGGGCGAGGAACTCACCCCGCGCATTGTCAATCTCAAGCGTCTTTTCGCTGCGGTAACCAAGCGTGTTCAGCAGATGTATGGCGGCAGTGCGCAAATCCGTGCCGGAGAATGCTTGCAGGCATTGCTGAATCTGCGTTTTCATTCCATGGTTATCCAATGATATTCCACATTACCGGGTGCATGAAATCGCGGGACATACCATTTTCTTTTCACGGATCATGTCGCCTGCATCTTTGTTTTATGAAACTCATCGTTTTAAATATCAATGATATAGCGGCCGCATCTTCAGGAAGCCTTATGCTGTGAGGCATAGACATCCAGTAATTTCCGGATCATGGCCTGATAGGATACGTGGCGTTTCTTCGCTTCCTCCTTGAAAAACTCCACGCTGGTCCTAGACAACGACATGGTCACCTTGACCTTCTCCTCACTGAATGCCAGTTCTCCGGGCGGGGGGAGAAAGTCGTTGATGACGCGAACATTGCCAAGTGGTTCATCGGTATATTTTATTTTGCGCTTCATAAATTCTCCTTCCTTGCCGCCAGTACCCTGCCCCGAAAATGCGAATCACGTTATTCCGATAGGTAAAGCGAACGGTTAATATGCCTTCCCCGATTTTGCCGAAACAATAGTAGCGCTGCTCCTCACGACTGTGCTTCTCATCCTCGGCAATAACCCTTTTTGGATCGGCAAAGGCGTATTGCGCCAGTTCGAATGCAACGCCGTGTTTTTCCTGGTTATCCCGATTTTTCTCATCATTCCATTCAAACCTTGCCTTTGTCATGGTGAAGAATAGCCGATTGTCCTACTTCTTGCCATATATAAAGCCATATCTATATACGGCGATAAGGCGGGAAAATGTTTTATGCGCAGAAGCAGACATTACCGGCCCTTGATGATCAGCCAGGTGATGAGTTCAAAGTCGGAAGCATCGGTGGCCTGTTGTTCTTTATCCGGAATCACAAAATCACGGTTTGATTGCAGGCCGGCAGTAGTGCGCTTGCGGAATGTACGGGCCACGGAATCCACGGTCTTTTTGAGCAATGTGCTGTAGGCGCCCATATCCCTGCCATCATCCGTTTCCCGGTCAAAAAGTTCGCACAGTTTCTTGAAAGGCTCATCCTGCCCTCGGCACAGTGCCTGATACATGGTCAGGATTTGCTTGGGATGCACAAAGGTGAAACGCACTTCGCCATCATCACGCACATAAAGCAGGTAATAGGGATTGAGCGGATTGACGCTCTTCTGCTTTTCATCCTTGGCGTCAGAATTGTGGCGCAAACAGAATATGACTCCCGGTTTGGCAATCTCATGCATGGAAGCATCGAACATGTCCGCCTGGCGCAATTCTTTGAGGGGAGGAACCAGAGCATACAACCCGGATGGCGCACCATCCAATAGCTCTTTGTTAGCCTCCAGATAGTTCATTAACTCAATGCGGAAATCATCGAGGGTGAACTCACTGAGCGAAACGTTCTCGTCCATATCTTCAAGGTCAAGCACCTCATCCTTCAGGCGCAGCAACTGCTTCTCCCGATAGGTGAGGTCGTCCTTCAACAAATCTTTGATCTGGCCGGTATTGAGCAGGTCGTCCTCACCGGAGGCAGTCAGGTCCACCAGCGCCATACGCGCTTCCACGCGATCCTTCAGGTTGATGTATTTGTTCAAATCAGCCGTTGGCCAGAAATTGACAAGCTGAATGCTGTCATTGGTGGAACCCAGCCGGTCAATCCGGCCAAAGCGCTGGATGATGCGCACGGGATTCCAGTGGATGTCGTAATTCACCAGATAATCACAATCCTGGAGATTCTGCCCCTCGGAAATGCAGTCCGATGCAATCAGAACATCAATCTCTCCCTCTTGCGGCATGCTGCTCATCTTCTCCCGGTGCTTTGAGCGGGGTGAAAAATTGGTGAGCATGGCGTTGAAATCAGTTTGCGATCTGAAACCCCTGGGCTTGAAGGTTGTCTTGTTCTCGCCACTACCGGTGACCACAGCGATATGCAGATCGAGTTCATCCTGCACCCAGTCCTTTAGTGCTTCATACAAATAGGTTGCCGTATCAGAGAATGCGGTGAACACCAGCACCTTGCGGTTGCCCGGATTCAGGGGGGCTTCCATTTTCCCTCGAATTAGATTTTTCAGTTCCAGCAATTTCAGATCGCGATCTTTTGCAACCGCCGCAGCTTCTTCATGAAGCCTGACCAGCTGTTTCTTGTCCGCGTTTAAGTCCTTCAACCAGCGCTTGATGTCCAGATGCTTCAATTCAAAGGTTAATTTTTTGCCAACCCGGAGTTGTTCTTCCAGTTCCTCCAGGTCTTCATCCTCCATTGCATCGAACAAATCGGGATTCATATAT
>CAZQZF010000197.1:0-4087 GCA_964597745.1 uncultured Zetaproteobacteria bacterium | reverse complement strand
CCTGAGACAATATCCGTCACTGCCGGGAACCCAGGTAGTAGCATGGCCTCATTGGCCAGCCGGAGCCAGGACAGGCAGGCCCAGATCGCGGGAAACAGGGCCAGCACCGCCCCCAGGAGCAGCAAGGCAAGAGCGGCCAGTGGGTAGGGGACTCCCCCATAATGGTGAAAGGTTTGAATCAGCCACCAGCCTCCCAGGCCAAACCACCCGAGACCAAATGCAAAACCGGTGGCAAATGCCCTGCCGCGCAGAAACAGATGAATCCATACCGCCAAGCAAAAGATGGCCAGGAACTTGAAATCAAAGGGAGAGAAGGCATAGGGCATGCAGGCCCCCAGCAGCATTGAGATACCGACTCGCGCCCATGGGAAAGGTCCCCGCGAACCGGACGCCTTACGTTTCCAGAGTCGAATGCGGCGTGTCAATATGGACCTTCAACACTCGCTGGGGTTCAGCTTCCACAATGCTTATGTTTAGCCCGGCAACCTCAAGCTGTTCGCCTCTGGCCGGAATGCGTCCGCACTGGGCGAGTATCAATCCCGCGACGGTGTCGTAATCACCCTCTGGCAAATGCACTCCCAACAATTCTTCGAGTTCTTCCACCTGCATGATCGCCTGGATGATATAACTGCCATCGGTCAATTGCTTCCACTCTCCGGCAACGGCGGCATCATCCGCGTCTTCGATAGGACCTACTATCTCGGCCAGAAGATCGGATAACGTAACCAACCCTTCCGTGCCGCCATATTCATCCAACAGGATGGCAATATGACTGCCCTTGTGTTTCATCTGGGAGAGCAGGCCAAGCAATCGCTGCGATTCCGGAACTCTAAGGCAGGGGCGAAGGATGTCGGAAAGCGGCATGGACTCGCCTTTCTGGACCGAAATAAAAACATCTTTGGCATACGCGATTCCCTTAATATGGTCAAGGTCCCCCGTGTATGCCGGCATTCTTGAAAATCCGGCATCCGCAAATTTGCTTGCCACCAGCTCAAGATTCATGTCCGTTGACACGGCCTCTATGTCCGATCGGGGGATCATCAGTTCCCTGACGCGAATTTCACCAAAGGTGATGAGCTGTTTGAGCATATGGCGATGCTCCCTTGACTGAATGGCCTCGGCCCGCAAAATGAGTCCCATTAACTCATCCATGTTCCTGCCGGGGCGAAGGAATTTGAGAATAGCTGAACGCAACTTCCTTCGCCAGTCTTTAACCTGCATCATTTAAGGATATGGATCGTGCAGGCCAAGCAACCGCATTGCTTCCCGCTCGGCGTTTTGCATGATGCTCGCGTCCGTCTCCCTGATATGATCATATTTCAACAGGTGCAGAACGCCGTGAATCACCAGATGTTGCGTGTGGGAGTTTGAATCAATCCCGGCGAGTTGAGCTGCGCGCTGGATGGAGGGACAGGAGAAGATAATATCCCCGAGATAGGAGCCTGCTTCATTATCAGGTCCTGCCTGCATGGGAAAGGACAGCACATCCGTGGGTTCATCCCTGTTACGCCATTGTTTGTTCAATGTCCTGATGGTTGCATCATCGGAAAACCGCAGACACAAATCCGGATGATCATTCTCCAGCCTGGCCACCCTGCAGGCGGCGTTAACCGCGGATTCGAGTTCTTGCATGGGTGGAACCTGTTGCCTCGAAATCACTTTATCGATCACAATATCAATCATGGGCTTCCGCATTTTCATAAGCGCCTACAATGCGTTCGACGAGAGGATGACGCACCACATCGCAGGCCGCCAATCTGCTGATGCCAATCTCCTCAACGCCTTTGAGCACCTTAAGCACGCGTAACAGGCCACTTGTTTCCTTCCGCGCCAGATCGATCTGGGTGATATCGCCGGTTACGACCATTTTTGAGCCAAAGCCTAGCCTCGTCAGAAACATCTTCATCTGTTCCCGTGTCGTATTCTGAGCCTCATCAAGGATGATAAAGGCATTATTCAGCGTCCGGCCGCGCATATAGGCCAGCGGGGCGATCTCAATATGTCCTGCTTCTATCAGGGAAAGAAGATGCTCGGTGCCAAGCATATCCGTCAGAGCGTCATACAACGGCCGCAGGTATGGATCCACCTTTTGCTGGATATCTCCGGGCAAAAAGCCAAGGCGTTCGCCCGCCTCCACTGCCGGCCGGGTCAGAATGATACGCTCCACCTGATGTGACTGCAGCGCCACCACGGCTGAGGCGACCGCCAGATAGGTTTTGCCTGTTCCCGCCGGTCCAACCGAGATGGTCAGAGAGGAACTTTGGAGGGTTCGCATGTAATTTCGCTGGTTTCGCGTCTTGCCTTCAATGATTCTCTGTCCGGCTTGTAGCCTGAGACTGGAAGCTTCAGAAATGCTGTCCGGTTCAATCCGGGAATCATTTCGGATATCCCGCAAGAGTCCTTCCAGATCAACATCATCAATAGATCCTTCCTCCGCTTTCCGGGCAATCGCCCGCAAGCTTGAGGCAGCCTGCCGGGCCTGGCCGCCTTCAATATGCCAGTGCCCCGGTTTGCCGAGAAAGCGGACATCAAAAAACCGCTCTACCCGCTCCAGAATATGATTGCCCGCACCACAAATCATCTGCAGCTCCCGTGGGCCCAGGTCAGGAAGATTAAGATTAACCGTCATCTGGACCTGGGATTACAGGCTGTCCGCGGTTGGAATCTCGCCACGCAAGGATTGGCCATAGGAATGTGTAATGTGGACGGGAAGGATTTCCCCCGGGCTACAGTTTTCGGTCTGGAAATGGACAATCTTGAAATCCGGCGTTCGCCCTTGCATGTCGCCACTCTTCCGGCCTGATTTCTCTACCAGCACATCAACGGTTTTACCAATCATTGCCTTATGGGCACGGCCGGATTGCTCCCGCATCAGGGCAAGTAAGCGCTGCAGGCGCTCATCCTTGATCTCTTCCGGCACTGTCTCCTTCATCCTCGTAGCCGGTGTTCCCGGACGGGGTGAATACTTGAAACAGTACGCCGAATCGAAGCCTACCTCGCGCACCAGATCCAGCGTCTGTTCGAAATCCTCCTCGGTTTCACGGGGAAATCCGACAATAAAATCAGAAGACAGTGCAATCCCGGGACAGGCATGGCGTAATTTTTCGATGACATCCCTGTAGTCATCGCACTTATGTCCACGGTGCATCGCCTTGAGTATACGGTCGGATCCGGTTTGAACAGGCAGGTGTAGATAAGGCATAAGCCTGGGGTTGCTCGCAAATGCCTCGATCAGGTCATCATTCATATCCAGGGGATGGCTGGTGGTAAAACGGAGCCTCTTCAGCTCATTGATTCCGGCCAGGGCGTCAAGCAGTCTGGCCAGATTCCATGTGCTTCCATCCATGGCCCGGCCTTTGTAGCTATTGACGTTCTGACCAAGCAGGATGACTTCCATTGTGCCGGCATCAGCCAGGTGCCGGCATTCCGATAGGATATCTTCAACTGGCCGGGAGTGTTCCGAACCCCGGGTGTACGGCACGACGCAAAAGGTGCAGAACTTGTCACAACCCTCCATGATGGTAACAAATGCAGAGGGGCCTCTGGCTTCCGCTTTGGGCAGATGATCAAATTTTTCAATTTCCGGCATTTCGGTCAGGGACAGGTTGATGCGATGACGCCGTACTTCTTTCACCAGTTCGGGCAGGCGGTGATAACTCTGGGGTCCAAAAACGATATCCACATAAGGGGCGCGCTTCTGGATCCGTTTGCCTTCCTGTTGGGCGACACAGCCGCCAACGCCAATAATCAGGTCTGGATTCTGATCCTTCAGAGGCCGGAGACGACCCAGATCGGAATAGACCTTTTCCTCTGCTTTTTCGCGCACGGAACAGGTGTTGAGCAGAATAACGTCCGCATCTCCAGGCTCGGTCACCCGCCGCAGACCATACGCCTCCCGCATCAGGGCGGCAATGCGCCCCGAATCATACTCATTCATCTGGCAACCAAATGTCTTGATGTAAAGCGTGTCCAGTATCAGGATCCTTTAACGGAGAAAAGCAATGCAATGAATGTGCACCGGCAAAGCATAAAGCCCATGCATATGCAAAGGCAAGTTTTCATAACCGTTATCCGGATCGTATAGCGA
>CAZQZF010000196.1:0-4091 GCA_964597745.1 uncultured Zetaproteobacteria bacterium | reverse complement strand
AGTACCTTCTGCCGGAATTACAGGAGATCAAATCCGGCCAGGCGCGCCTGGAAACTGAACTTAACGCCGTCAACAAGCGGCTGGACGATGTCAATCTTCACCTTGCGGACCAGAGCCGGCGCATTGATGAAACCAATAAACGTATGGATCGCCTATACGAAGTGATCGTCCGCCGTGATGAACATTCAGCGGTGGTCATTAAGATAGGCGAATTGGACAATGAAATCAGGGAAATCAAACAACGGCTGGCGGCCTGAACCAGATGCCGCGCCGGATTTCATAGATCCATTATAGCCTGAGCGGAAAGAAACGGACAAGCGAACCGCGAATAGACGCGAATAGACGCCAATAACAGACCGACGGCAAAACCTGATGTCCTCGCAAAAAGTCCAAAAAGGCCACGGTTTGTCATTGCGATTGCCGCGCTACGCTCGCAATGACAGTAGCGCGGCAATCTCTGATCTGATGATATAAAAAGAGATTGCCGCGTCGCATCGCTCCTCGCAATGACGTCATTGGACTTTTTACGACTTCATCAAAACATAATTGACAATCCACGCATCAATAGTCCATCCTGCGTTCATGGATATGAAGAAAGCCATGCTCGCCGCCATGCAGGAGTACCTTCTGCCGGAATTACAGGAGATCAAATCCGGCCAGGCGCGCCTGGAAACGGAACTTAACGCCATCAACAAGCGGCTGGACGATGTCAATCTTCACCTTGCTGACCAGAGTCGGCGCATTGATGAAACCAATAACCGTATTGATGCGGTGCGTGAAGAGCTGGGAAGCCGTATTGATGAGACTAATAACCGCATCGATACCACCAATAGCCGTATTGATTCGGTGCGTGAAGAGTTGACTCAAAGCATGATTGCCATCAATAAGCGACTGGATCACCTGTACGAAGTGATCGTCCGTCGAGATGAACATTCAGCACTTGTTATTAAAATAGGTGAACTGGACAAAGAAGTTCAGGAAATCAAACAACGGCTGGCGGCCTGACCCGGACGCCACGCTGTATTTCATAGGACCATTATAGCCTGAACGGAAAGAGTTTTACCGCGGGGAGCGCGGAGATCCACATGACAAAAAAGAATAAAACCATTTTTACCGCAGGGTAACGCAGAGGGACGCAGAGAAAAGGCAATAAGATTGTTTGTTTTTTACCCTGCGAACCTCTGCGTTACCCTGCGGTGAATATCTTTTGATTGGCCTTCCTCTGCGTCTCTCTGCGTCCTCTGCGGTAAATGCCTTTTGACTGGCCTTTCCTCGCGTTACCCTGCAGTAGAGGGGTTGGTTTTTATTCTCTCTGCGTCCTCCGTGGTTCAAGATTTTCCTGTTTGATTCCGGCCTATGGCGGGTTGGGGGGATCATCATGTCCTGGAATCAAAGATAGCGGGACGAGAACTTCTTGACTCCATCGAGGGTTGAGAGCAAGCCATCCGCCAATCTGACCGCCTTGTTGTGTATGGCGGCCTGTAATGCCGGGTCATCCGGATATTCATGCGAAATATCACTCAAATCATCCAGCGCGGCCGCGGTAAAAGGAAGGTGCGAACGCAACCGGCCCATCGCCCAAATCATCCTGTCCGCATGAAGCTGGCAAACCTTCAGAGTCTCGCGATATAGCCCGGCGCTCATAGCAGACGCGCTCCTGTTTCCCTGGCAATTCTAAAGACGGGGATATCTTTCCGGGCGGTGGATCGGCGCAGGACCACATCAATTTTTTGGTCCCCCAGCGTACGATGCAAATCCCGCAGAAACCGAAGTTTTGCATCCACAAGAACCGAGGGGTCCTGAATCTCGGGTTCGATATAGAGGTCGATATCGCCACCCCGCTGATGATCATCCATACGGGACCCAAACAGCCAGCCCGCGAATCTGATCCAAAGAATCTGGCGGTTCCAAGACGAATCTGAGAAATCTGGACGGTAGTCAGGCGCATGGATTTATCCAATTTTATTGAAGCTGCGAACCGATGTCCACAAACAGGACGCATAGGGCGCGAAAGAATGAAGTCAGGAACGAGTTTTACCGCAGAGGACTTTGCCCGCGTAGCGCCTGTTACGCACATACAGGCGCTACGCGGAGGCAAGTCTCTGCTTTTGTGTCTACGTCATAAGCAAAAAAAGGCCCCGGCGTATGCCGAGGCCTTTTTGTTTAGAGTGCCATTTTGCTTGCAGATGAGGAAATCTCGGTGGTGGTCTTGGCGGCGCCCGTGGCATCGCTGTCGACCTGTTGAACAATTGCCGCATATGTCAGTGCGCCAACCGGGCCGGTTGCCGTGGTTACGTTGAAGTAAGCCCAGCCGCCGGTGGCGGAAAATGCCGCATTTCCAACAATTCCAGGTGCCAGGTCAGCCAGCGTCAGATTGGCGACGCATTGGACGTTCACCTCCACGGCGCCATCAATCGGAATCTCGTCCCGGTTATGAACTCCCTGCACTATGGTAGCGGAAGCAGTACGGCTTAACTGTACGCTGCCCACGGCGGGGGCCGTAAGCATGGTGTCATTCAGCGGCGTCACATTAAAGGTGGTGACCAGGCCGCTTGGGGCGGCCGCGGTGCCGGGCGGCAACAGACCAACCGGAACGCCGGGTACTCCCGAGAGCACTGCGTCCACAGTCGAGGCGGTGCCGATGGCCCCGGTCAGGGCATCATCAAAGTACGCGATGTGTATCCCATGGCTGCTGGTGACGGAGCCGTTGACAAAGTCAATGTTCAACTGGTAGCCGACGTCATTAGTAGCACCGACAGTTATGGCATAGCCATGCTGGTTGGAAAAGGCCATCCTCACGCCGGCGGGCGCTGCCTGCGTATCGCCCAGCAGCGGGCCAAGCACGCCCAAGGTATCGCCGACGCCCCAGGTCATCATGTCATTGGGGGTAAAGTCGACAAAGATGGAGCTGGGCTGACAGGCGGCATCAGACGCGGCCGTGACATCCTTGGTCCAGTACTGGATATGGACGCTAGTACCTGCTGCTGCTGCGTTTGGGGTAATCAGGGTCAGCACAGATTCCTCGCTGGCCGTATTGATGATATAAGGGAACAGCGTATCATGATTAGCCTGCGCCTTCTGCACGCCAACGCTCATTACGAGCGCCAGACCGGCCATGGCTCCCAACAGTTTGGTGAATCTATTCATTATTCTCTCTCCTCTTCGGATTTATGGATGGTGTAATGATCGTACAGAAGATTTCTCCTGTCAACCCCATTGATTCCAACCCATTTTTTTGCGCACAACACCGGAAAGATCCAGACGTCCTGTGGCTTCAAGCGCAACAATGGTGCGGGGTTTCATGGTTGTCAAGCCACCTTTTCAAGCCCGGCGCCGCAACTGTGTCTCTTTGACACATATCATTGCCATTGCCTATGACGGAAAAGATTTTACTGCCTGTCTTTTGATTGGCCTTTCCTACGCGAAGCCGACGGTTTCATGGTCGGGGTGAGAGGATTTGAACCTCCGGCCGCCGCGACCCGAAGACGGTGCTCTACCAGGCTGAGCTACACCCCGAATCGCCGACCATTTGAATGGACGCGCCTCCTAGCCCGGACCATTCTTAAATTCTACCGCGCTATTACGGATGAAAAAAAATTTTACTTGGCGATCTTAGCGTCTTGGCGAGAGTCAGGATTGAAAAGCAATGATCTCGCAGAGACGCAAAGAGCGCAAAGGATAGAACGCTGTACTCTGTGGTTCAAGCCTGTTTGGTTCCGGCTATGCCGGGTTAGGTTTTCCCCCCGCGTGACCCTGCGCAAGGTAGAAAACAAGAATAAAAAACTTTTACCGCAGGGTACGCAGGGTAACGCAGAGGAAAAACCAAGAAAATTTTTATTTTTTTACCCTGCGAACCTCTGCGTTACCCTGCGGTAAATATCTTTTGACTGGCCTTCCTCTGCGAACCTCTGCGTCCCCTGCGGTGAATATCTTTTGATTGGGCTTTCCTCTGCGAACCTCTGCGTCCCCTGCGATGAATGTCTTTTGACTGGCCTTCCTCTGCGAACCTCTGCGTCCCCTGCGGTGGATATCCCGGCCGTCAGGGCAACCAGCGGTTCACATCCATGGATAAAAACAGCTCCACGTCGAGA
>CAZQZF010000195.1:0-4140 GCA_964597745.1 uncultured Zetaproteobacteria bacterium | reverse complement strand
AATCCTATCAAACGCGCACCAAATGGAATGTTCGCGATTCCGATGCCTCACTGATTATCTGCCGTGATGAACCGATCGGAGGTACTGCACTAACCATCAAATATTGCGAGCAACTGGGGAAGCCTTACATGGTCTATCAACTGAAGGCTGGTGAAAGCACTTGGCTGGGTAACCCGGAAGACCCGTATGGCGTGTTGTATTGGCTCAATTGCCATCATGTACAGGTGCTTAATGTGGCCGGGCCGAGAGACGGCAAGCACTGCCCGATTTACGATCATGCCTATTCTTTTCTGTTTGAGTTTTTCCAGCTTACACGGAAAGATGACAATATTTATGAACCAGCAACCGACTACATCGTGATGAATGATGCAAGGTTGTGCCCGGCATGAGATAGATGCCAACACTCCCCAGTGGCCGCATGGTAGATCTCAGCAATAACAGGATGTCCTACCACCTATCCATGAGGGATATTGTACCTGCAAGGATAAAAAAGTTCAGGGATATTTATTCTCTTATTGATGTGCTGTTCTATCGAAGCAGAAATACGGATGACTGGTATTACAGCGGCTTCACGCTGCAAACCATTAGATCGGAGATGAAGACCTGGAGTGATGAAGATTACGAGTCATTCCGCTCATGGGTAATGGTTGAGGATGGCTTTGACTTTCTGAAACAGTCGATGGAGAAGGCACGCAAGTACTCCAACACACCGAAGATCATGCCTCTACGCAATGAGGATATTTTCCATTCATCCCTGCTGGCAAAAATCGAGACCGTATCCATGGGCAAGGCATCGCCACAGCAGTGGGCAGGCACGATTCGCAACATGACAAAACAGGGTATCAGGAAAGAGGAGATTGCATGCTCGGGCCTGCTGCTATGGCTTGACGAACAATCCGGCTCGGTGTGCAAGCAGGAGTTACTGAAACATACCTGTTTTGATGATATCCAGGTCAGGCTGGTGACAGAGATTGGCACACGAAAGAATCCTGATCTGAATTTCATCGAATGGCACAGGGACGTGAACCCGCGTAAGGATCGCTGGATCGGAAACGATATTCTATCGGCCTATGTCCAATACCGGGACAAGGCGTTTGGCTACCAGATCGCCAGAGTCGAGAGGGATGACTTGTTTGGAAGATATGGCTACTGGTTTCTTCTGGATTACAGGAACAGACCGGTGCGATGCCCGAGGGAGCGGGAAAATGTACTGATGAGCGATGGCTATTCCACTCCCGAAGACGCCATGGACGCCGCTCATGATGATTTGAGTGAAAAATTCTCATCCTTTCACTGGCGTGCCGAAGGCAAAAGATGGCAATATGAAACCCTCTATGGTGGAGAAAATTACTGTGAATGGCTGCTGATCCTGCCCAATTACCAGGAAGACTTTTACTCCGATCATTTCAGCGTGCGAAACATCGTCGCCCACGTCCGCACCAAGGTTCGTGAAGACGCCAATGGCGGACAATGGCTGTTTCTGGAAGAGGTGCAGAGCGACTGGTGCCAGTCAGGCCGGAGACTTGGATATATCGGTCAAACCGGGGAGGGAAAAGTTCCATATGTACCCTTTGCCAATTCATGGCATGAGCTTGCCATCAAGGCAATGTTCTACATCGCTTCTGAAATGGATTTGGATGGCATTGCCTGGACGACGGGTGCGCAACAGATCAAACGTTGGAGCCGCTATCCCAGTCTGGACACGGATGGATTGTCTGTGTTTTACGATCAGATTATTCCCAGGTTTATGAAACGCTTCGGCAAGCGGCTTGGAGCCCGGCTGGAGGCGGCATCGTTCGTTACCGGGGATCAGTCATGCTACGCATGTGAAGCCGATGGTGGATGGATCGTGAAAAGCTGCTCCGGCGAACAGATATCCGGGGTATTTAAGCACCGGAATGTTGCGGAAGACCTTGCTGCACGAAAACAGGATGCAACCGCTGAAGAATGCCCCTTGCTATTGATGCCGGATGCCATGAAGGCGCACATCAGGCAACATGGCGTGCCGTTATTCGGTCTATGCCAATAAAAATGCAAATTTCTCATTCATGATTATATAGCCACTTGCGAACTCAGTTTGCGGGCAACTGCTTCTGCGATTTCTTCTACATTTGTTTGTGTCGAATCTTGCGGTGATGACAGCCCCTGAATGATTTCTCCCTGCCGGTGTCCCTGCACTTGGCCATAGCACAGGAATGTCGTCATAACGCCCTCATGCCCAAGATTCTGGCTCCATGCCTTGAACGCTTCGGGTGACTGGCAGAGCTTTTCACCCAACCGCACCAGTGTATTGCGAAAACTGTGCGGATTAAAATAGGGCAGACCAGCACTGCTAAAAGCCTCACGGAAAATGGTGCGAATGGGGGTGGCTGTTTTCCAGTGCGCCCGTTTTAGCCCTGATGCCTCAAAATGCAACTCTGATCCCGGAGTTACGTTTGTAGCGGGAAACAGTGGATCATCATTGCCCCAGAGCTTCTCTTCACGAAGATATTGAACCCATGCCTCAACAATCTGGCTCACCTCCTCCCCGACTGGAAAGAAATAGGTGGTGAATGTTTTGCTGAATTTCGTTTTCACCTCACGTGCATCCTGGAAGAAAGAGCTGGCGGTGATGTCCACGTGCTTCAATTTGGCCGAGGCTATCGCACTATCCCGTGCGCCGGTGAGCAATGTGAAAGCAATCAATGCACGATTTCGACGCTCAATATCCGTATTCGATGGCATGACGGAGAGGACATGCTTGATCTGCTCAATCGTCGGGACCGGCTTGTCCCGTTTGGCCGTGGCGATACGGGCATCTTTTTCCGACACATTGAAATATTCCGCATCCGAATATTGCAGCCTCGATTTGTATCCGGGTTGCATGGAGAGCCACTGAAAGAACGCCTTCAGGTGGTTCATGGTCGAATGCAGGGTCGCTTTGCTCAAAGGCTTGCCGGATTGCTGGCCTTTTTGCCCAGCCATGTGCGTCTTGAATGCTCTGGCTTGCTCATAATGAAATGCTTTGAAGTCGCGATATTGGGTGTATGCCTCAAACCTGCTCAGTGCCTTGGCCACTGCATCGATACTGGCTTCGCTCTGGCGCTTGGCCTCCTTCAGAAATATCAGATATTTCCTCTTAATGCGTTCGTTTGATGCATTGTGTTTGTTCATGTTTTCTTCTCCTTATTCCAAGCCACTGTTTACGGAGGGTTCTGCGCTCTCGTTTATGTGTTTCAGTGCCTGCGGCAACGTGATGGCCAATTTTCCCTGAATCTGATCAATTTGGGTCAGGCTGATACGCCGATACATCATTGATTCGCAATCCGGGCAGATGCCAACCATGTTTCCGCCAGTTGCCGTTATCGGCTCATAATCGGCGATTCCTTCGGCTGGAACTTTGCCCTTCCTGCACTTCAGGCAATAAATCTCATTGGCCTTCAGAGGACACTTGTTCTTCGTCCGTTTCTGAAAGAGAAAATTCCTCAAATCGCTACCGAGAATCAGCATCGGACGCTGATTATCACACACGGCAAGGCCATGTTTGACCCACTGGCGAACACTGTTCTTGTGAACGCCATAAAGAGCGGCCACTTCTTCAACCGTGTAACTGCGGTGGATTTTGGCAAGGCGAGGGTTATAGCGCCGCTTAGCCATGCTGCACCTCATGACAGACTTCGATCATAATAACGGTTACGCCTCGCGGCTCGATGTAATCTGCTGCTGAATCCACTCCTCGATTTCAGATTCGATCCAGCCTACCGATCTTCCACCTTTTCCAAGCGAGATCGGTTTGGGAAATCTGTCTTCCGACATTCGTAGATAGATTGAGCTTCGTGATAATCCCGTTCGGATAATAACAGTGGGAAGCCGTAAAATAGTGATAGCCATGCTTGCACCTCCATAGAAGTTGTTGAACATGGCACCATATTTTTAAGCGATTTTTATTTTTGAGAATACCCTATGCTTAGCACAGGCTAGCCTGTGCTAAGCAGCGGCTAGGTGGGTTTAGGTGTGTTGCGCAGTGCTTTTCTTGCGGTTGAGAATGACATATCCAATGCAGCGCATTCTTCCTCTGCACAGATGTCACGTGATGAGTATTTCCCGTAACAGTTAAGCTGCCTTATATCTTGGTGCTGGACTCCAGTTTTATTTCTGCTA
>CAZQZF010000194.1:0-4143 GCA_964597745.1 uncultured Zetaproteobacteria bacterium | reverse complement strand
GCCGAGAATCGCTCCATTGATTTGCCGGACCTGGGCGATCTTACCTTCCCCCTTGACGAAAGCAGTTTGGTGGGGGAATGCGCCGTTCAAGGCAAGGCCATGCGAGTGGCAAAAAAGGATATTTCCTCAACGAGCCATCACGATGAGCGGGTGGATCATCTGCTTAAATACAAGATGGTGAACCTGCTGATGGTGCCTTTGAAAAATCAACGTGGTGAAATCCTGGGCGTCCTGCAGCTGATCAATCACAAGAGGAAAAACAGAGATCGGCTTACCGGGCCTGAGGATTTTAGGACAAAGGTCATCCCATTCAGCAAAGATGATGAAATCGTGGCCGGATTACTGGAGAGCCAGGCCGCTGTAGCCATTGAAAAAGCGAGGTTGTATTCGGAAATAAACGGGCTTTTTGAAAGTTTCGTAAGCGCTTCCGTAAAAGCTATTGAGCAGCGGGATCCGACCACGGCCGGCCACTCGGGGCGGGTAGCGTACTATACGGTTGCTCTTGCCGAGGCCGTGGACCGGGAGGGATATCAGGGCTATGTTCTGACTCCCGAAAAACGCAGGATGCTGCGTTATGCAGGGCTATTACATGACTTTGGCAAGATCGGCGTACGTGAGCATGTGCTTATGAAAGCCAAAAAACTTTCTCCTGACCGGGAAAATGTCCTTCGCACGAGAATCAGTCTCCTGAAAGCGCTGGCCGAAAGAGATCATCTACGCAGGCAGCTCGGGTTTGTTATTGAGAATGGAGCCGATACTTACCGGCAGAAGGAGCAACTGCTGGCCGGGGAACTGGACGAGCGCATTAGGGATCTTGATGAAGCGTTGGTTGCAATAGTGCGGGCAAACCAGCCTAACATCCTGCTGGATAATAGCGCTGCCGCGATCAGGGGTATGGCTGAGATCCGTCATGTTGATAGTGACGGCAAGGAGATTGTTCTCCTGAATGATGAGGATGTCGAGTCTCTCAGTATCGCAAAGGGAAGTCTAAGCCAGGCGGAGCGGCTGGAAATTGAAGGGCATGTGCTGAAAACCATCGAATTTATGCAACAGATACCGTGGCCGCGTGATCTGAAGGATATGGTCCGGATCACCGGAGCCCATCACGAGAAGCTCGATGGAAGCGGTTACCCGTATGGCCTTTCCACTGGTGAAATCTGTCTGGAAACCCGGATGATGACCATCTGTGATATTTTTGACGCCCTGACCTCCAGTGATCGTCCGTACAAGAAGGCTGTATCCAATGAGGCCGCTCTGGATATCCTGTCCAATGAAGCCAGTAACAGTAAAGTCGATCAAAAGGTGCTGGATATTTTTATTGCTGCCGGGGTTCACTGCCAGGGGTATTCAAAAACGACGCGTTGAGCTGGAATAAGCCTCCTCGCAATCTGCCACCCAGATCCATGATTTCTCGATATTCGGACCATTCCGGCCCGGGCCGGGGCAGGCCTGACAATCCGCATTCCATAATCAAGACCCCGCCTGATTTAAGCCAGCCAGGCGTCTGGTTCAGGAGCATGCCTGGATATTTCAGGCCATCGGCTTCATCAGTTAGAGAGAATCTGGGCTCAAATCGAAGCTCGGCATCAAGCTTCTGGTATTCTTCCGAGCTGACATAGGGTGGATTGGAAATAATGAGATCAAGCCCTCGATCCTCTTCCTTCAAGGCCATGAACATGTCCCCCACCCTGAACTGAATGCGATCTTTCACGCCATGCCGCTTTGCGTTTTTCCCGGCCGTTTCCATGGCCTTTGCTGAGGTATCAGTGGCGATGACGCTGGCATTCGGGTATTCACAGGCGAGGGTTACGGCAATACAGCCGGAACCGGTTCCAATATCACAAAACTTGTAGGCGCCATATCTGTCTGGAAACTGAGCAAGCACGGATTCGATCAGGTGCTCGGTTTCCGGCCGGGGGATGAGCACATCCGGATTAACGGAGAAAGGACGCGACCAGAACTCCTTCTCACCAACAATATAGGCGACAGGTTCCCGGCGCTTACGTCGTTCAATTAATTGATAAAACTGGCTATACTGGGTTTCCGGCAGAGGATCATCCATATGGATGAATAATTGAGTATAATCCATTTTGCATACATACATCATGATCACTTCCGCATCCAGTCTTGGACTCTTGCTGCCGGATGACTTCAGCTCAATTGCTGCCGCAGCGATGATCTGACAAAGATTCAAACTGAACCCTTTGCAATAGAGCATGGATGCTCTTTTGCAGCACGCAAAGACAAAAGCGATGTGTTATCTTTAGCTATAAAATCGAATACTTGCATATTGCATCCATAATAAATCAGGTCTCGTCCACAGGTTGCATGAAAGCGCAGAGTTAATCAGCGCTGTTTGAGCAGGGCGTATCGGCTGCCTGGCAGAGATTCCACGACCCCGGCGAGCTCCAGTCCAATCAGGGTGGCGGCAAGATCGGAGACAGAGAGTCCGCACTCCTCGGCCAGCGTATCAATTTGCAGTATTTCACCTTGCAGTCGACGGATAATTTCCGCTTCAATATCGTTTGATGGGGTATATTGCTTGTCCAGGTTCTCTTCTGTCGCATTGGCGGCCCATCCCATGAGCCGCAGAACATCCATGGCGGATTCAACCAACATGGCCCCATCCCGAATCAGTTGATGGCAGCCGGCATGGGATTCAGTAAGCACGGATCCAGGCGCGGCCATAACCTCTCTGCCCTGTTCCGCAGCCAATCTGGCCGTAATCAGGGCGCCCGATTTTATTGCGGCCTCGATCACCAGGGTTGCCTGTGACAGACCGCTGATGATGCGGTTGCGTTGGGGAAAGTGTTCAGGTCTGGCCGAAGTAGTCGGTGGAAATTCACTGAGGACGCAACCTTGAGCTGCTATGGTTTGCACCATGCTCCGTTGTGAGGAGTTAAGAGCCATCAGTCCGCATCCAAGTACTGCAATGGTGGGTGTTGGCCCGGCGAGGGCCCCCTTGTGCGCCGCCTGATCGATTCCGTAGGCCATGCCGCTAACCACGCAGACCCCGCGATCGGACAGGTAATGGCACCAGCGATTTGCCAACAGCTTTCCCTCACGACTGGCCCGGCGTGAACCGACCACGGCCAGTGTCTTTGTGTGTTTCAGGCTATCGGGGTTGCCTTGGGCATACAGCACAAGCGGGGCATCGTGTATAAGCCGCAGGGAGTCGGGGTAAGCGGAATCATCGGGACAAAGCACATGAATTCCCAACTGTTTACATTCGGAAAGCATCCTGTTTGCCGCGTCCGGGTTGCTCGCGGCCAGGGTTGAGCATGTCTTTGAGCCAAACCCGGAAATGTTTCTCCAGCCATCCGGTCCCATACGCCAGATGCCGGAAACCGACCCACATGTCCGCACCAGTTTAAAGGCTGATACCGGACCGATCCCCTTGACCAGACTCAGACGAAGCCAGTCGACAGCCGAATCCGGGATATATACTTCAGTCAATCTCTTTCTGGTCCGGCCATGGACGCTGTCTCCGATATGTATGGAGGCCGTGGATTTCGCTATAATCGCGATCGAGGCAGTCTTCTGTGGAACAAGGATCATTAGTTCTCCAATTTCTTCTTCGGGCAGCTGAATCTCTCCGTTCGTAGCAACATTATGAACACGACGGCCTGCTCGATAAACGGATAATACGCTGCCAGCCTGCATTTTATCCTGGATGCCCAAACTGATACCGACGATCTGATGCTGGCCGGCTTCAGTTGCATCGTTACGAATATAAAGGATTTTACCGTTCAAAATACCGGATGGACGCACGGGAATAACTCTGGTGTTGATGATACGCGCGGGTTTCAAGCGATCACCCTTGGAGATCTCCTCAAATGATCTGGTGATACGGCCCTTGTATAAATCCCCTGCCTGGGCGATGATTTCGATCTGTCCCAGATGGAGTACGAGAAATCCTGCAACATCCTGTGATTCAGGATTCCGAATCGGAGTGGCTGTTCGGAACACATCAAACAAATCACCTCTGTCAGCCGGCTTGTTCAGTTTAAGATAGAACTCGTCATTACCTCCGTAATTCAGCCTTTCATCTTCCGAGTCCACGATATCACCCACGCCTTCCACTTCTTTTGACTGGTTGCAATTCTGGCGTGTCATGGTGGTGCGCAGCAGGCTTGGATCAAA
>CAZQZF010000193.1:0-4152 GCA_964597745.1 uncultured Zetaproteobacteria bacterium | reverse complement strand
CATTATATCAATGGGTTACGCGAGGTTCACCCCTTTTTATGAATAATTCAGGTTAGAAGGAACAATACCCATAGGTAGTAGACCAGCGGGCAGATAGGGGCGATTTTCAGAACTGATCACCGGTACACATATTACAGGAGAATTTGGTACGGGTTTTCGTTCATCGAAACGATGAGGCCAATTCGCTGCTTTGACAGTAGCTGCTTTTTTGCTTTTAGATCGAAATTTTCTTACTGATTCCACACGCTTTTGGATTTCTGGTATCTTTAGCGCATAGGGGATCGCATCATCATCGATCCAAATGCAGTAACGTAGTGCACCTGAAATCAATTCTTTTGAGCCGATAAAGGGGCGAATAAATTGACAACATTCACTGTTTTTAAAACCAAGCCTATCGGCTTCAGCATGTTCAAGAACTAGATTTCCTCCATCGGTAGGTGAGTTCCCGCGTGACATCTCAGGAAGTCCACTTAAGTTCTTGGGGGAAGGGTGGGCAATGACATTATCTGCGGAAATCAGATAGGCGTTGATATTCTCCGCCCCCTTGACGATCACGCCGCCATCCCCGGTGATGCTATAGAGGCGGCGCACGGGACCGGCATGGTTGGAGATGCCGACAATCACCACGGTCACCCCGGCATTATGACTGGCGAGGTTAGCCCATTTGAAGCTGGTATGAGCAAAGGCGATTTCATGGCCGGTGACGAAGATCAGCGGCCATAATATGGGAACCTGCTGGCCCTGACAGATGCTATTGGTGGACACAAAGGCCGCCACCGTCTGCGTCTGCGTGCCATAATCCGCCGCCTTCATGAACCAGCCCGCCACATAGTCCAGCGATTTCCAGCTTTTGGCGCGGCCCTCAAAAATCGCCTTCAGCTCCGCCTTTTGCTCTTTGGATTGCCACTTGCTACCCAGATAAGGCGGATTGCCGCAAATATAGGTCTCGCCGCCCTCGTTCTCGAAATCAATTTCAGCCTGCTCCAGCGGCGTCTCGAACAAATCATCGCTGCGCAGTTTGACCCCGGTTCCGGTTGGCGGGCAGATGGAGAGCCAGTCCAGCCGCAGGGCGTTGCCGCAGGTGATCCAGTTCTGCTTGTCCAGCGGCAGGAATTCGGCCAGCGCTTGTCTTTGCCCGCGATAGAGCACGTTGCACTGATATTCGGCGATAATCAAAGCAAGGCGGGCGATTTCGGCGGGAAAGTCGCGCAGTTCGATGCCGCGAAAATTGGTCAGCGGGATCTGCGATTCCAAATGGGTTTCGCCGCGCCGGGTGTTGATCTCATATTCAATGGCGCGCATTTCCTTGTAGGCAATCACCAGAAAATTGCCGGAACCGCAGGCCGGGTCAAAGACACGGATTTTCGCCATGCGTTTGCGCAGGTTCAGCAGCTTGCGGGCATTGCTGCCCGCCGCTTCCATCTGGGCGCGTAAATCATCGAGAAACAACGGGTTGAGTACCTTCATGATATTGGGCACGGAGGTATAGTGCATGCCCAGCGCGCCGCGCTCGTCATCATCGGCGACGGCTTGGATCATCGAGCCGAAGATGTCCGGGTTGATCTTCTGCCAGTCCAGATTACCGATATGGGTGAGATAGGAGCGGGCAATCCGGCTGAAACGCGGTACTTCGGTACCGCCCGAAAACAGGCCTCCGTTCACATAGGGAAAGCAGTCGGCCCAGCGCGGCAGTTTGGCCGCCGTACGTTCGCTGTTTTTTGTATTCATGGCGCGAAAGATTTCGCCGATGACTTCGTGGGTGTTCGACGCATCCCGTGCGCCCATCTGGGCGATGGTGGCGGTGAACAGATCCCCCCCGTTGAAGATGTCCGTATCCTCCGCGAAGAAACAGAAAATCAGCCGCGCCATGAAATGATTCATATCGTAGCGGCGGGCATGGGTCACCCAATCCTCATTATTTCTCAACAGTTCAACATAGAGCTTGTTGAGCCGGGCGGTGGCGCGAATGTCGAATGCGCTTTCCCGAATTTGCCGCACCGTGCTGATGCCCGCCAGCGCCAGAAAAAACCCGAATTGATCGGGGAAGCCCTGATAATCGCAGGCGATGGTCTCGCCGCTTTTAAGGTCTTCAGCCTCCAGCCATTTTCCATCCGTAGCCAGAACAAACCTGGCCTTTGCTTTACGGGTGGCGGGGCTCGCTTTGAGTTTATCCAGTGTCTTGGTGACTTTCCCTTCCGCACAAACGGCAATATGGATGTTGTTGCGCTGCAATACGCCGCCTTCGATATCGGAAGCATTGGATGATCCGCTTTTAAGCCGCTTGATCGTCGTCGCCTTGTTCCCGAAGGCCTCCAGAAAGGCATAAGGAAACGCCTCAGGATCGAACTCCTGCGCAGCTAATTGTGATACTGCCTCTTCGATTTCAACCGCGTTCAAGATTCACTCTTCGCAACATATTTAGTGACAGGCGTTGGATGCCATCAGGCGACCAGCGGCAGCAACCACCTTTACCTCCAGCCCATAGTCAAATAACCGACGCAGAAGTCTGAGCGATTGGAAAGCGCCAGCGTATCTTTGAGTGCCGGCAGCAGTTGTAACTCTATGTTGTCAAAAATCCGCGGCAAGCTTTCCCTCCATTTACGTAACCATACTCAATAAAAACAGGATTTTCATGGATTTCAGGGGATAAGACCAAGAATTGCCGGGCTGCATCCTGTTTCCTGCATTTTGATGATGTTCACATTATCCTAGAAAAAGCAGTTGGTCGCACACACATAGCACAAGTTCTTGATTCGCCTGGCTATATGAAAAAAGTGCTCATCACCAATAAGGTGACGACGCATTTTTTCATTACGCCCTTCAAATCAATACCTTCCACTCTGCACGCACTTCCAACTGCTTTTTCTAGGATTATCCAATTATCCAAATCAATCTTTGTCGTGTGAGTCACGTCTCCCATTTCAACAATGACACGGTAAACATTTATGATTTCAGTCAATATGCGGTAAGATTGGAAATCATCGAACGACCGTATATCGATCACTATTCATCAACGCTGATCCGGAGGAGCGAACAATGTCACGACTGAATGATTATTTAGCGGGCCTGTGCCTGTGTCTGGTAATGGCCACACCCTCAATAGCCGGGGAAACACTGCATGCAGCGGGTTCTTCCACGGTCCTGCCCGTCGTGTCCGAGGCGGCGAAAATCTATCACAGGCAGCATCCGGATGTGACGATCACGGTTTCCGGCGGCGGATCCGGCGTTGGTATCGCCTCCATGATCCAGGGCACGGCCCAGATCGGCATGGCGTCCCGTGAGCCGGAGCCGGAGGAACAGGCCAAACTCGAAGGAAAGGTAGATATTTTCACCATTGCCAAGGATGCAGTGGCTGTTGTGGTTTCCAAGGCCGTTTATGTGGGTGGAGTTCATCAACTGACGCTGAAACAGATTGCCGGCATCTATCGCGGCAAGATCAGGAACTGGCGGGAGGTCGGCGGGCCGGATGCGCGCATCCTGGCCATTGACAAGGAGGCCTCGCGTGGCACCCGGCATGTCTTTGCCAAGGCCGTGTTGGGCAGCGCCCATGCCCGCGCCCCGGGCGCCAGTATCATCTCCGGCTCAAACAATGAAGAACAGGCCATCGTGGCGCGCAGCAACAGTGCCATCGGCATGCTCTCCAATGCATGGCTGAACGATGCCGTGCGCGGCGTAGCGGTCGGGGCGGGCGATCACGCCCTGTTGCCGACGCTCGAGCATGTGCGCGATGGCAGTTATCCCATCAGCCGGGATCTGCATGTGCTGTTGCCGAAGAATGCCTCTCCGGCGGCAAGGGGATTCCTGGCATTCCTGCTCTCCGATGCCGGTCAGAAGATCGTGCGGAAGGCGGGATACCTGCCGGTGAAATAGTGGATTAAGCTTCCACCTATGTTTCTCAAATCGTGGATGGGTTTTGGCTGTCTGGCCGCCGGAGTGGCGGCGCTGTCACTGCCGGCATTCATGATCGATGCCTCATGGCCCTTCTGGCGGCAGTATGGCCTGAGTCAGCTCATGCCCGGCGAATGGTATCCCTACGAACATACCTATGGTCTGTTACCCGCCCATCTTGCCAGCTGCTGGTCCCTCCTTCCTGACGCTGCCACCGCCCTCCCTTCATGCCGAGCCCCCGGCGTCGACCGCCTGTCACGCATG
>CAZQZF010000192.1:0-4153 GCA_964597745.1 uncultured Zetaproteobacteria bacterium | reverse complement strand
TCTCGGGCCGACCTTCAAAACACGAAGAATGCACTCTTCGTCCTGCCGGTCAAAAAAAAACGGGGTCTCACAATCCAACATTGGCAGACACTTTCACGTGGCGCAATGCAAAAAGAGCATTGTCAGGTCATCATCAGAGGCTTCGCTCACCGAATCGTTTCAGCTTGTTCATCGAGGATGAGGGGGTCTCATTTTGCCCTTTTTTCTGATAATCACGCAAAAGCCATGCGCTTGATGTCTTCCAGATTCACGCGGTTTCTGGCCTGCCATAAATCGTAATGATCCTGCATGGCAAGCCAGCTCTCCGGGCTTCTGCCGAAAGCTTTGGAAAGACGCAGTGCCATTTCAGGGCTGATATTGCTCTTGCCCATAACCAGCCTGTTAAATGTGGATGGCGATACCTGTAAGGATTTTGCCGCCATGCGATAGCTGACCTTGAACGGATCAAGATACACTTCACGAATGAATGTGCCGGGATGGGGTGGATTATGCATGGTACTCATCAGTGATAGTCCTCGTAGTCAACGATATAAACATCTCCATTTTTAAAGGAAAATGTTACTCGCCAGTTTTTATTGACCGTAATCGTCCATAAGCCCTGCATGCTTCCTTTCAAAGCATGCAGCCGATATCCGGGGATATCCATATCTTCAATGACCAAAGCCGTATCAAGCGCTGCCAGCATCATTTTAAGCTTTTGAGCATGATCGGCCTGAATACCTGCGATACTTCCAGATTCGTGAAATTTCCGCAGTCCTTTGTGCTTGAACGAACGAATCATCTCGTCATTCTAATACCTCGTTGCGCGTTGCGCAACGATACCATCAGCAAGGGTGCGGAGTTTTGTTTCGCGCATTTTATCAGACAATCAGGCACGGGGCTCAATCCGGGCTGTGCATTATAAATGTTTCCAAATTATCCGGCGTCACCACCGCCGTCCGGCAATCGGGGTATGCTTTTGTAAATGTTCTGGAAAACCGGGCTTTGGCTTTCGGATTCCATTTGAACTCCCACGCACGCAATCGACCATCCGCCTCTTCAAGATAATCAATCTCCTGCTGTTGCGTGGTGCGCCAGAAATATCTGTCTGCATCCTGCTGCCGGCTGGCCAGATATTTCATACGCTCACTGACCAGAAAATTCTCCCACAACGCCCCTGTATCGGCACGCAGATCCGGCTGGTTGAAATTGCCGATAAGCGCATTGCGGATTCCGTTGTCATAAAAATAGATCTTTCGGCCTTTTTTAATCTCGTTGCGGATATTCCGGCTATATGCCGTCAACCTGAAAATGACAAATGTCTTCTCCAGCAGGTCGATATATTTCTCCACCGTATTGGCGTTCACGCCAACAAGCCGGGCCAGCTCCTGATACGAAACTTCATTGCCAAGCTGCAGGGCCAGCGCTTTTAGAAGCTTCTCCAGCACACCCGGCTTCTTGATGCTCTCCAGCATCAACAGGTCCTTGTACAAATAACTGCCTGACAGCTCTTTCAATCGTTCCCGGGCGCTGCCCGGATGGGTCACGATCTCCGGATAGTAGCCATACAGCAGACGATGACTTAACAGACGTTTCTCTTCCAGCCAGCCGTGTTGATTCACCATTTCCTCAAAAGACAGGGGATAGAGATGATATTCCCATTTGCGACCTGTTAACGGTTCACTCAACCGGTTTGCCAGTTCAAAGGATGATGAACCTGTCGCAATGATCTGAACTCCAGGTAACTGATCGGCAAACAGTTTCAGAATCAGTCCGATATCAGCAATACGCTGAGCCTCATCAATAAAAATAATCTCATGATCGCCGGCCAGCAATTTCAGTCGCGATGATGTTGCACCGGACAGCATTGAGCGCACATCCGCTTCATCACCATTGAGGACAAGAACCTGCCGGGGCAATTGATTTAGCATATGTTGCAATAGCGTTGTTTTACCGGACTGTCTGGAGCCAAACAGCAGTATGACCTTGCCCTGAAACAGCTTTACAGCAAGCTGTTGACCGAGATATCTCTCAATAAACATAATAATTCCTTATTGTAAAAGTGAATAATTATATTATTTCTCAATCAATGCAAGGGGTATTCGGGGTCGGACCAGGCTAACATATTCGAATTAAACGGGGCGCAACCCTTTTTATCGAGAAACAGCCGGGCGACGAGGTTGACCATCGCTTCGCCCATCAGGCCTTTGAACCAGGCAGATTTGAAGAGGGCAGCGAAAGCCGCCAGCGGCAGCAGCCACCAGGCGCTGGAAAAGAGTTGCGGAAATTGTGAACCAGCATCGTTCATCGTCAGGCCTCATGCCGGGTTGTGTTTAACTTCCTGCACACTTATGCATCCCTTGCAGATGCAAACCTTATGCCGGTTCAGGGCAATTCCAAACTTTTCGCCGAGTCTCGGTCAATCTCTGGCATGCAGCTTAAGGTTCAGGCGGCCAGCGGCGAGCTGAGCCATTATGTTGCAAGCCGTTCGGCATGAAGTGTTTCAAGCGCAAGACGGGGATTGGCTTTCACAATGCGTAAAAGCGCTCTGGCCGGGCCGGTCGGCTGCCTGCGACCCTGCTCCCAGTTTCTGAGGGTGGCTGCGCTTACGCCAAGCAGAGAGGCAAATTGTGGTTGAGAAAGCCCGGTTTTAGCCCGCACCTGCCGGACATCCACATCCGGAAACTCAAACCTTCGCGATGCATCTTCTTCTCCCCGTCTGATTCGACCCCTTCGTTAATACCGCTATGGTGCAAAGACCTTTGGTGTTGCGCTGAGTTGGTCGGATTTCTTGATCAATACCTGATCAAAGGTGGCAAAAGAATCCTGAGCATTGGAACCGGCAAGATGCAGCGCATCGGCAAAGTCGAGTCCATCTTGATGCCATGTGAGTGCTTTGGCTATGTGTTGCGGGTGTGCAAGATTCACCTGAGGCAAACCGCACAGATGCAATAAAGCACGGTTAATATCGTTTCGGGAAAAATCATAGGCGTATCGGAGCACCCATTCGGTTTCCAGAATTACCGTATCGCTAATGAATATATCGTTATTCTCGAACAGAGCCATCGCCTTGCGACATTGCAGTTCGTCATCTCTGGTCAGGATGCGCACCAGAATATTGGTATCCACCGAGATCATAAATGATCCTTTACGCCCATTGCAATGGATTGATCCATTTCTGCCAGGCTCCTGGCTTTGCCCCGATACGCGAGAGAGCCAGCCACCTCATCTAATGTGGTTTCCGGGAATGGGCTTTTTGTTTTAAGGAATACCCCTTGCTCTGTATCAATCACCTCAAGTTCCTGACCGGTATCCCAGCCATGTATTTGACGAATAGGCTTGGGAATAATGAGCTGCCCTTTACTCGATAATCTTGCGGTGTTCATATGCCAACCTCCGGCCATCTTTGCATAGTAAGAATAATGTAAGATAGCGCGATTGGGTGGATGAAGTCAAGTTCTGCCTTATTTTTTGTCAGCCTGTACTTGATTACCGTGATGATCGCACACAATTCCGGCGTGATTTATGCGACAGGAATATTAACCTGAAGTCGAAGCGCTTTATGCGGCACGGTGGTGCTCCAGCCAATTCTTCAATGCTTCGTCTATCCGCCCCTGCCAGCCCCGGCCCATAGAGCGGAATGCAGCCACCACGTCAGGAGACAGCCGAATACTGATAGCCTGTTTCGGAGCCTTGGCTTTCGGTCTGCCTCGGTGCGCAGCTTGCTTAAAAGCTACAGGAAAGTCGGAATTTTCCAATGTGGTCGCCTCCCGGAACATGCCGTCCGCCCATTCCGGATTTTCCTTGTCTGTCAGTTCAGGATTCGGTTTCTTGTTCATAGCGTTTTACCTCTCGTTTGTTTGCCTTGCGCAAGCTAATAACGTGCGTAGCATCATTGCGTGGCGTGAACGCCAATACATGCAATCGATTACCAATATGCCCAATGGCGCAATATCGATCTTCTCCATATTCCATGCGAGTGTCCTTTCAAATCAGCGCTGTACTAAACTCGAAGCTGGCCGCAACCTCAAACGAAATGCCGCGCATTGCGGGGATAATCGTATCAGGCCAAAGCTTCTGCACACAAACGGACGTACAGTATGTCCGGCGTTGCTTCCGGTTTGCCGATATGTGAGCGATGGTCAGGGTCAATCAGGCGACGGACGGCGTTTTC
>CAZQZF010000191.1:0-4209 GCA_964597745.1 uncultured Zetaproteobacteria bacterium | reverse complement strand
GCTGACTGTCTTTCCTGGCTGCCTGCGGCGGGGTTAAAGACTCCGGCAGCGTGAAATGAATCGGCGAAGTCTTGGCCGTCTTCAGTTGGACCAAACCGCGTGACAAAACGCCCTGCATGTAAGCCTCCTGTTCAGTCTGACCGGGCAGTTCCGGCTTGGGCGCATCCACGACCACACCGTGCAAATTCCAGACGGCCTCCCGCACATAGGCGGCATAACTGCTCCAGTGCTTAAACTTTTCATCCTGACGCTTGAGAAGGGACAGGAGGATATCCCCAAAGGACCGGGGGCCACCTTCGCCGAATACCGGGTTCATCACCGCCTGCTGAAGGTTCAGTTGGCCATCTACGGCGGCATAGGCTGGCATGCTGCTGTTCCATTCTTCCAGATAGGAATGCACGGGAATCACCATATCCGCCCGCATGGAGGTTTCGTCAGGAAACTGAGTAAATGCGATATGGAACGCTTTCTTGAACACTGCGTCCATCTTCATGAAGTTCGGCGCCTGATAGACCGGATTGGTTCCGTATGTCACCACCGTATCAAACCGGTTCGACTTGAGCCCATCGGCCAGATTGGTCAGTTCCTTCCAGCCCCCCATCTTTGGCGTCAGTTGCGGGAATAAATCTGCCGCACGCGGCTCGATGGTCTTGCCTATATTGCCCAGCATATAGTTGAGAACATTCACGGCAGAGGCGGTTTGGTAGCCATTTTCCCTACCTTCCGCGCTGGCGCCGGAAAGGATCAGGCTGGGCTTTTTACTCAGCAACAGCCGGGCCAGTTTGTGAATCATTCGGGAATCCACGCCGGTGATACGTGACGCTTCACTCAATTTTACATCGGTAAAAGACTTCATCAGCGAATGGGATATCTTCATCAGCGGATGAGATACCTTCGGCATTGTCTCCAACTCATCGGCGATGATGCTTCCCAACGCCATGGCAAAAACGTGCTCGCTACCGGGACGGACGGCAATCCAGCGGTCGGCGTTAGCGCCCGTCAGGGTCATCTTCGATTCAATCTGTACCAGCGTGCCACGGGGCGCATTGCGGAACTTGGCGTATTCCCGAGTGAAGTGGACGGGCGACATCCACGTACCTAGAAAATCCGCGCCAAAGGAGACAATCAATTCGGCCTGATCAAAATTATACTTGGGCATGGCATGGCCAAACATTTTATTGTTCGCGGCATGACCGACTGCTGGCGGCAGCGCCTCAAAAACAAAAAGGTTCCCGGCAGAGTTAGTGGCCGCCAGGAATGATTCGATCAACACGCGCTGATGGCCGCTGATCGCACCATTCAGCCAGGCAATCTTTGAGGACTTCTTGTTGCCCAGGCGCTTGATGAGCAGATGCATGGCCTCATCCCAGGAGGCCTCAACCAGTTTACCGGACTTGCGAACCATCGGCCTGGTCAGGCGGTCAGGATTGTAGTGTCCCTGCAGACCAGCCTGTCCCATTGGGCATAGCCGTCCCTCATTGACTGGCGATGCCGGATTACCCTCCAGTTTCAGAACACGTCCTTCACGAATACGCGCATGAATACTACACCCGGCTGGGCACTGGCGGCATGTGGAGGCGTAGTACATCTGGATACCTGGACGTACAAAATCCTGAGGATCGACATTGGGTTCTACATTTTCCTTACGGACCTCAATAGCCACCTCATTGATGAGGTCGGTATCCCCGCAACCGCTCAGAATCAGCGCACTTCCCGCCCCTCCCAGACCCAAGGCCTTCAGGAAGGTTCGGCGGCTCCATTCGCTGCTCGATCTATTCTGGCTCATCTCAAACCCTCCTTGAATGCCTGCACTGGCCCTCTCCGCTTTAAGCCCGGCCTATTCATGAATCGCCGTGATTAAATATGGCACTGCCAGCAATCATGCGGCGCATGCACCAGATGCTCCCGCACCCTCTTTGGCAATCGTTCCGTCAGCTTCTCAATCTGAGCTTGATGCATTGTTTTCGGGTGCTCGGGATCCAGCACGGCAGGTTGTGGAAATTTAGCTTGCATGACTGGCTTGTCGGTCGCGGCCGCAGGAATCATCCAGCGCTTCGCCGGTGCGGGTTTACCGATGTCGGAATTATCCTGGAACTGTTTGTGACAACTCAAACACCAACCCATAGTCAAGGGTCTGATTTTTCGTCCTACGGTGAACGTTTTCACGTCGCCATGGCACATACCGCACACCTGCTGGGTCGGCCGGCCATCCTTAAAAATGAAACGCTGGACGTGCCTTTTATGCGTAAAATAGACAAAATCCGGCATATCGTGAACTTTAAGCCATGGAATTGGCTTCTTCTGTTCCCAGTAGGAAAACAGTTTCTTGATTCCCGGTTTGTTGCGCACGGAGGGAATATGCGCATGGCAACCAATACACTTGGCCACCGGCGGGATGCCGGCCACTTTGCTTCGACGGGCATAGGTATGACAATACATGCAATTGATCTTGAACTTACCGGCATGCCGAACATGTGGAAATTCAATCGGTTGCGAATCGGTACTGACATCATCAGCCCAAGCGCTAAAGGGAATCAGCATTCCCATGGCAATAAGAAATATTGCTCGTGCCAAGTTGGTCAATCGCAGCAATTTTGCTTTCCGCCACATATGAACCCCCCTCCTGTATACCTTTAACTCCCAAGCCCCTAGCCCGGACTATTCATAAATACTTCCATTGAATCAAATGCGCTATACTTGCGATAAAATCAACTGGTGACCGATAATAGCGTCAAAATATCCTTTTTTATACCCCTATATTTTTAGGGAATTTAATCCCTGGACTCATCGGCCAGAGCGCGTAGCTCCGCAATTGCGGCCGCATAGTTCGGTTTGCCATATACTGCTGAACCCGCAACAAAGGTATCCGCCCCGGCCCCGGCCACTTCAGCCATGGTTTCCACATTCACGCCGCCATCCACCTGCAGTCGCGCATCACAACCCGCATCATCCAACATTCTTCTTGCTTCACGGATCTTGTCCGTCACCGCATGGATGTATTTCTGACCGCCATAACCGGGATTCACGCTCATCAGCAGCACCATATCCACGCAATGCAATACATGTTGAATGGTGGACACCGGCGTGGCCGGATTCAGGCTAACGCCCGATTTTTTACCAAGTGAGCGAATAAACTGGAGACTGCGCTCAAGGTGATTACTCACCTCCTGATGTACGGTGATATAGTCAGCCCCCGCCCTGGCGAACGCCTCCACCTGCGTGTCCGGATGGTTGACCATCAAATGGACATCAATCGGCTTTTCCGTGTGCGGACGGATGGCCTTGCATATGTTGTCGCCAATCGTGATCGGCGGCACAAAGGAGCCATCCATCACATCGAAGTGAATCCAGTCACAACCACCCTCGTCAATGGCGCGTATTTCAGCGCCTAAATCGGCAAAGTCGGCGGATAATATGGAGGGAGCAATCACGGTGTCATATTTCATAGTGCGCTTTATACGCAATGACAAACCAACAGTCCAGACCTAACCTTGAAATTGAGACTTCTGAAACTTCTCAGAGAATAGTATCAACTATAAAAAGCAGAAGGTTAAAATCTATGCTTATGTTCCAGCCATGGATGTAAAATACCGGGTACAGGCCGTTCGCCATGCATCATCGCCACAAGCTCCGGAATCTCACATTCCATCATCCGCATGACGGCGCGTCCCACAGCGGGGTCTCCGGTCTTAAGCGCCGGTTCCAGGCGCGACAGCCAGACATCCAGCTCCAGCATGCCCTGCCGTTTCAGCCGGTAGCGCAGTTTGCGGATATTGACCTCAACATCATCCACGATTAAATATTTACCAGCCTGGAGAGGTTTGCCTTGGCTTCAGAGATATTCACGATCATCCCGTTCTCCCTTGTGATTCAAGCAGACCTGTCGTACCAAAATAAACAAATGGATTCATCAGGACTTGCGGGTCAGCAGCGTCCTTTTAATGTGGTCAATGGCCTTGGTGGGATTCAGATTCTTGGGACAGGCTTCCATGCAGTTCATAATCTGATGACAGCGATATAATTTGAACGCATCTTCCAGTTGATCCAGGCGCTCACCCGCCGCCTCGTCACGCGAATCCTTGATCCAGCGGTCGGCCTGCAACAATGTGGCAGGACCCAGAAACCGATCCCCGTTCCACCACCATGACGGGCAAGACGTGGTGCAGCAGGCGCACAGGATGCATTCATACATGCCGTCCAGTTCGGCGC
>CAZQZF010000190.1:0-4243 GCA_964597745.1 uncultured Zetaproteobacteria bacterium | reverse complement strand
CGAGCTGCCACATACCGGCATCAATCAGATGTATCACCCCTGCCAGAATAGTATTGGGTTCGCCCTGACCGAAGAGGACCACCGTCATGATAGGAAAGGTGTTCGCGGGAATGAACAGCATCATGCCGGTGATCAACAAAGCCCATGTGCGCGTTTCACTGTTTGGCTTACGCATATGCAGTGAATCACCACAGCGGGGACAAAAGACCCTGCTATCGTGATCCGGTTGTTTGACCAGTGCGGCGCAGGTATGGCAATGCAACAATCCATGCTGACGGGCCGCGCCACCCTGCGGACCAGTCCCGTTTTCCGCCTCTACAATCGTCTGCCGCGGCCAGAAGAGTGAACTGTCGAAGTTCAGTTGGGCGATTACGATCACCGGTAACAGGGCGATAAAGGCAATCAGGGAGACGCCGAATTCCAGGTGTGCCAGATCAAGCAATTTCACGGCGGCAATAATGGCCCCGAGCATGAATACGCCGAGCATGCTCCAGGGCATAATCCGGCGTAACAGGCGAAAGACGAATCCTGCCCCACTGGCCAAAAACCCGAAATGCGCCGGAATCAACAGGTACAACGCGCCAAGCATGGTCAGAAGCGGGAACACAATGCTGGTCAACAGCACCAGCAATGCAATATCAAAATTACCAATTGAGAACAGCGCCACCGGCCCGGACACAAGCACATCCAGCTCCGCCCTGCCACTCATTTTGAGCGTCACGAAGGGAAATATATTGGCTATAATGAAAAGAAACAGCGCCGAGATATGCAGGGACAGACTGCGTTCCAACGCATTAGCTGGCATAAAACGGGAAAGAGAGCCATTACAGCATGCACAGTGGGCAACATCCCGTTTGGCAAGATGGTCGTTTAACCGATGCAGGGTATCGCACTCATGACAGGCGACCAAGGTGTTCATCCTGGAATCACCAGCCATGCATTCGTTCTCCGAACCTCACCGAAGCCATCAGGTAATATGAACCACTCCCTGCTGCGTGCCCATGAGAATGATATTCGCACGCTGCAGGGCAAAGATTCCATTGGTCACCACGCCGGGAACACTGTTCAGATGCCTTTCCATGGCGAGTGGATCGGTAATGACAAGCCCGTGCACATCGAGAATGATATTGCCGTTATCGGTGATGAAACCTTCCCTTAGTCTGGGGCTGCCACCAAGCCTCGCTACTTCAGCGACAATCAGCTGGCGCGCCATCGGAATCACTTCGATCGGTAGCGGGAATTTGCCGAGCACATCCACCTGCTTGGTGTCATCAACAATACAGACAAACCGGCTGGAAGCCGCCGCCACAATCTTTTCCCGCGTCAGGGCGCCGCCGCCACCCTTGGTAAGGTTCCGGCCTGAATCAAACTCATCGGCGCCGTCAATATAGACGGAGAGGGCATCTACCTGAGTCAATGCCTCATTCAGGTCCATAACGGGGATACCGTAGCCCTGCAGGCGTTCAGATGATGCATTGGAACTGGCCACGGCCCCTCTGATGCGTCCCCTGATCCCGCCAAGAGCATCGATAAACATATTCGCGGTCGAGCCTGTACCGACACCGATGATGCTGTCATCAACGACAAATTCAAGGGCCGCCGCCGCAACCTGTCTCTTCATTTCATCCTGTGTCATCTGTTTCCTCCTCAGATATCCATTGGCCAGCCCGATTATAGCCTTTAGTCTTCGGCCATGCATCCCGCTTCCCATGAAGTGAACGAACTGGCACGGACGGCGCTGATCGAGGACCGAACCGATCAAGACCTGACATCCATGGCCACTATTCCCGCCGGGTTGACCGGCATGGCGAGCATCATCGCCAAAGCAGATGGCATCCTGTCCGGTATTGATATTGCCGGTACCGTATTCAGTCTGGTTGATGAGACAATCAAACAGGAGTGGCAGGCGCTGAACGGGCAGCGGGTTCGGGCCGGAGACCTGGTCGGACGGTTCCAGGGCAGGATCAGGACGCTACTGACCGCTGAACGCACGGCCCTGAATTTCCTCCAGCACCTGTCCGGGATCGCCACGGCCACGCATGCGTTTGTCGAGGCAGTTCGCCATACGGACTGCCGAATCACCGATACGCGCAAGACGACCCCCGGTCTGAGAGGACTGGAAAAGCAGGCGGTTTTGCACGGAGGCGGGGTCAACCATCGCATGGATCTGGCCAGCGGCATGTTGATTAAGGAAAATCATATTATGGCGGCAGGCTCCATCGGCGAGGCCATTCGCGCCTGCCGCGATCAATCGGATGCATGGCTTGAAGTGGAATGCGAAACGATCGAAGAGGTAGAAGAAGCTGTAGCATGCAGACCTGATATCATCCTGTTGGACAACATGAGCCCCGAACAGATCCGGCTTGCCCGGCAAAGGGTTCCGGATGACATCATGCTGGAGGCATCCGGCGGCATCACAATAGACAGCGCCAGGGCCTACGCCGAGACTGGTGTGGACCGGCTGGCTATCGGCGCCATTACCCATTCCGCCCCGGCCCTTGATCTTTCCATGCGTGTAGCAGGGTTCAACGGTTCGCGGTTAAATCGGCAGGCATCATAATCCTCATCGCTATCAAACCGTGAACCGTTGAACCGTCGAACCATGAACCATTCCCCATGAATCTATCCTCCCTGTCATCCCGGTTGGATACAGAGATTCTTGGCCGTAATTGTCTGCTGCTTGATGATGTCGACTCGACCAATATGGAGGCCATGCGTCAGGCAGATGCAGGGGGAGATGAGGGCCTCGTGGTCATTGCCGTCCGCCAAAGCCATGGCCGGGGCAGACTGGGCCGGTTATGGCACAGCTTCGGTCATCACTCTCTGGCCATGTCCGTGTTGCTCCGGCCGGACCTGACTGTTGCCGCAATATCCCGGCTAAGCCTGGTGGCGGCGGTCGGTATCCATCGAGGCCTGTCCGGGTTCGCGGCCGGGGTGCGTATCAAATGGCCGAATGACATTCTGTTTGATGGAAAAAAGCTGGCTGGAATCCTGACCGAAACACAGACAACCGGCGACCGGGTCGGGGCTGTCATCGTCGGCATCGGTATCAATTTGTCAGCTCCTGCAAATGGCTGGCCAAAGGAAATCAGCCATTTTGCCACTGATTTGGAGCACGCCTCCGGCAGGAACGTTTCCCGCCTGGATGTAGCGGCTGAAGTCATTTCCAGTCTGGAGCAGGTTTATCTGCAGTATATCGATCACGGATTCGAGCCCATCCGGAAACTGTGGTGGCAAGCGCATGCCGCAAACGACAAGCCTGTTCGCGTAGACGATGGAACAGGTTATATTGAAGGCATTGCCCGTGGGCTTGACGAGTATGGCGCCCTGATGTTGGAAACCGGGACCGGCATGCGACGCATTGTTAACGGTGATATGGAGATAACGCGGTGAGTAGAGTTCTGGTCGTAGATATCGGTAATACGCAGATGGTGTTCGGGCTTTACGAGGGCAAACGTCTGCTGCATCAGTGGCGGCTTTCCAGCGGCCGGCCGATGACCGCCGATGAACTGGCCTGGCAACTGGACGGTTTCTTTATGCAGAAGAAAACGGACCCGGCCTCAATTGAACAAATCATGGCTGCCAGCGTCGTCCCTAATCTCGATACGCTCATAACTGAAGCCTGCCAATCCACCTTTGGCCGAAAGCCCGCCTTTGTCGGCTCCGCGGATGTCAAGACCGGCATGGCTGTGGATTACAAGAATCCGAAAGATGTTGGCGCCGATCGGATCTGCAATGCAGTGGCGGCGCGTAACCTGTTCGGGGCGCCGGTTATTATCGTGGACTGCGGCACGGCCACCACCTTCGATGTTGTATCCGAGGCCGGCCATTACGCCGGCGGCCTGATCCTTCCCGGCCTGCAGGTCGGCCTCGATGCCCTGTGCAGGCGCACGGCAAAATTACCCGCCGTACCGTTCCAGCCAGTCCGTACCCTGATCGGCAGGGATACGATCAGCAGCATTCAGGCCGGCGCCTACTGGTCAGCCGTGGATGGTCTGGGCGGCATCATCCGCCGCCTCCACGCTGAAACCGGATACGCCGGAGCACCTGTAATCGTGACCGGCGGTTATGCCGCAGTCATCAGAGAGGAACTGCCTGAAATCAACCATCTGGAACTCGACCTGACCCTGAAGGGACTGCTGCTGCTGGCAACCCGAAACCAGCCAGAAAAAGATTAAGCTTGGAACAGCCCAACGAATAAGGTTAGATCGTGAGAGCGGAGCGAGCCACGATCTGAACCGTT
>CAZQZF010000189.1:0-4271 GCA_964597745.1 uncultured Zetaproteobacteria bacterium | reverse complement strand
CTTGCGGCGCTCACACTCCGTGATCAGGCAGATGCCGGCTTGTTCACATCTTCGCCAAGCAACCGGGAAACCAGCGCGTTCAGGCTTATGCCCTCCCGCGCCGCCTGCACGGCTAATGCACGATGCACCTCACGCCCGATACGCACATTGAACTGACCGCCATATTCCCGGCGTGAAGGCGACACGGGAACGGGCTCGCCATTTTCCTCGTAGCTCTTCTTTGCCAGATCCCAGGCTTTTTCCAGCTCGACAAGTGCTACCTCAGGCGTATCACCAAAGGCTGAAATACCGGGCAACTCCAGAAAATGCGCCAGCCAGTCGCCATCCTCATCAAGGAACAGGTTTACGCTGTAACCATCAAATGCGTTGCGATCCATGTCATGCCTCCAAATCAAGCTGCTTGAGAAACTGCCGTACCTGATACCCCTTGGCCTTTGCGCCCTTCGGCTGGACAGAAAGACGGTATCTGTTCGGTGAGATATAAAGCCTGTGACTGCCTTCCTGACGTTGCCGTTTCCAGCCAAGCTGCGCCAACAAGGTCTCAAATTCATGGAATGAGAGCCCACGAGGGTTATTCCGTGCCTTTTTCAGCAGCTTCTCGACTTTACTCATTATGTAACTGTATATGGTTACTAATCACTGTCAAGCCGCTGCGGTCAGTACTCGATCAATGTCAAGATATAAAGGTCTGACCCCCCGTCCTGAACCTTGATTTTCCTGAGATTTCTTTTCAATGCTGTCCCAAATGTTGGATTGTGAGACCTGGCCCCGACCTGCGTAATGATTGATACGTCAAAGCCAAGGAGCTTCCTCGGTATGTCAGGATGGAATTGATCCAATCAATTCATCGAGAAAGCCAATACAGGTTCGCAGACGCAGGGCTGGATCGGTGAAATCGCCCAGCAATGAAAGACTACCATCCGGTTGCAGACGGTAGCGTTCGGGGTTTCGCTGCACTTTGGCCAGTAGTTGGGCGGTATCCAGCGGGGATTCTCCGCTGAAGGAAAATCGGATGTCATTGAACCCCGCCTCCAGCTTTTTTAAGCGCATCGCGGATGCCCGCCAGCGGATACGGGCGGCCACCAGACAGTAACCTGCCTCAACCGGCATTCGACCAAAACGATCGCTGATCTCCTCCATGAGTTCATTCACCTGCCGATCATTGCTGGCTTGAGCTAGACGACGGTAGAGAGCGAGCCGCTCAGGGATCTGGGGGATATAATCCGGTGGCAGGATGGCTGAAATATTCAGATGCATGTCTACTGCATGCATGGAGGGTTCTTCACAGCCACGGACCTCGGCCAATGTGTCTGAGAGCATATCGAGATACATGTCCAGCCCGATTGCTTCGATATGTCCGCTCTGCTCGGCTCCAAGCAAATTACCCGCACCCCTTATCTCCATATCCCGACGAGCCAGCCAGAAACCGGATCCCAGTTCATTGTGCTCGGCAATGGCGTCAAGTCGCTGGCGGGCGTCTTTCGTTACCACCCGCGGATCAGGCGTAAAGAAATAGGCATAAGCCTGATGGTGGCTTCGGCCAACCCTGCCGCGAATCTGATGCAATTGGGCCAGTCCGAGCAGGTCGGCGCGTTCCACGATCAGGGTATTGGCATTGGGTACATCAAGTCCGGACTCGATAATCGTCGTGCAAACCAGGATATTCAGTCTGCCTTCATAGAAGGCGAGCATTTGCCGGTCAAGTTCGACCGGTGACATCTGGCCGTGGGCGATGCCAATTTCCGCCTCCGGCACTGAATCAGCCAGGTCTCTGGCGATGCGCCGGATGCTCTGGACATGATTATGGATATAATAGATCTGACCGCCCCGAAACAGCTCACGCCGAATGGCCTCTGCTACAAGATGCGGATCAAAGGCGGTGATCATGGTACGGATAGCTTCCCTGTCCTCAGGGGGCGTACCAATAATGCTGACTGATCTGACTCCCGAAAGGGCCTGATTGAGCGTGCGCGGGATGGGTGTGGCGGAAAGTGTAAGCAGATCCGTTCCCTCATAAAGCTGTTTGAGCCTTTCCTTGTGTTTGACGCCGAAACGGTGCTCCTCATCGACGATGACGAGTCCAAGATCTGAAAACCGGATGTCATCGGATAACAGGCGATGCGTGCCGATTGCGATGCCTGCTTTTCCTGATGATATTTCTCCGACCGAACGTTTTAACTCCGACCGGCTCTGCAGACGATTGATACCGGCGACTTTGATGCCCGTACCGGCAAAGCGCTCGGAAAATGTGGAATAATGCTGGTTGGCCAGAACTGTTGTGGGCGCCAGAAGCGCTACCTGTTTGCCAGATATAGCCACGATGAAGGCCGCCCGCAGCGCAACCTCCGTCTTTCCGAAGCCGACATCTCCGCAGATCACTCGATCCATCGGTTTTGTGGCCTCCAGATCTCTGAGGGTGGCCTCAATGGCCTCCGCCTGATCGTCCGTTTCCTCAAATGGAAACCGGGCGATAAATTCTTCAAAACAGGGGACCTGCTCTTTTTGCAACCGGTAGGGTTGGCGGCTGAATGTCTTTCTCTGCGCCTCCACGGTAATGATGTCGTGTGCCAGGGCCAGGGTATCGCGTTGAGCGCGTTCCCGGGTCCTTTGCCATCGTTTGGAGCCAAGCTTGTTAAGAACCGGGGAATCCGCGCCGCTGTAACGATGCAACCGGTTGAGCCCATCGACCGGCAGGTAAATGCTGGTCTGATCTGCGTACTCGATATGCAGGAAATCCACCTGGGCATCCCCATCCTGCATCGAAACAAGCCCCTGATAGCGGCCTATGCCATGGTCTTCATGCACCACCGGATCGCCGATCTTAAGTTCCCGCAAACTGCTGAACAGTTCGGCATGTGTTTTTCCGATGCCTCTTCCCCGCCTGCGCGGTAGTCTTTGTCCCAGCAATTCCCGGCCGGTGAGGATAATGATCCGTTGTTGCCGCAGGCCGAGCCCCGATTCCAAAAGCCCTGTGCTGGCGCCGATCCTGGCTCTGGTGAAGGCATGCAGACCGGCGCACTCTTCCGGCGCGATACCGAGTTCTCCAATGGCCTCCCGCATGCGTTCCAGCTGTCCCAGGCCATGGCCTACCATCAATATCCGCCAACCCTGATTCAGGCGGGCGTCAATCTGTTTGATCAGGCCGTGCAGTGGGCGCGCCTGATCTTGAAAATCGGCAATGCAGGGCGGAGCTTCAATCCCTTCCGGCTGACCGACAGGCTTCGCAGTGACGGGTGTTTCGATGGCGTAGAGTTCCTGTGGTGCAATGACCGGTTCTCTGCTCAGTCGCGCCAGCTCAAACTGGCTGCGCACCCGTTCGGAAAAATCAGTCCGGGCCTGTTCGATTCCGGGATCGGCGGTGATTTCCGTCCCGCCGGGAAGATAATCGACCAGACGGCAGGTATGGCTGTATGTCAGTGGCAGCAGCGATTCGATACCCGGATGGGGACGGCCGGCCTGAACGGCGGCCAGCATCGGGTGGCGTCTGAGGTGCGGAAAACGCTTCCTGAAATTTGCCAAAAAACACTGCCTGCCTGTTTCATCCAGAATAACCTCCCGCACGGGTATGGATATGAAATCTGAAAGCATCTCGCCGGAACGCTGACTTTCCGGGTCAAAACGCCGGATGGATTCCAGTTCGTCGCCAAACAGGTCCAGCCGCAGTGGTAATTCTTCCATTGCCGGCCAGATATCCAGCAAGCCGCCGCGGAGGGCAAATTCCCCTTTGGTCAGTACCCGGTCCGTGGCCTGCATGCCGGCGAGGGACAGATTGATTCTAATCTGTCCCAAGTCCAGATGGTCACCGACCGATATTCGCCAGACATGCGTGGTGACGATTTCGGCTGGCGGCAGGCGCTGTAACCAGGCGGGAAGGGCGGTGAGAAGGATTCCCCGGGCGTGGGGTTCACGAAGCAGGCGCGACAGGGTGGCCAGGCGTTCGCCAACAATTTCGCGATGGGGGCTGACGCGATCATAGGGGAGCATTTCCCAGGCCGGAAACCGCCAGAGCCTATCCGGAATATCCTGCAAAAAGAAAGCCAGCTCCTCAGCCAGCATACGGAAGGTTCTGAGATCACGGCAGATATGAATATGGAATCCGGGTCCGCGCGCGGCCTCGGCCAGCCCGAAGGCCAGTCCGACCGGGAGGAGTTTTTGTTCGGGTCTCATGGGCGCGGAAT
The DNA here is from genome assembly GCA_964597745.1 of uncultured Zetaproteobacteria bacterium. Taxonomy (GTDB): domain Bacteria; phylum Pseudomonadota; class Zetaproteobacteria; order Mariprofundales; family Mariprofundaceae; genus CAYLYU01. The sequence goes on along the minus strand of CAZQZF010000189.1, from coordinate 93 downwards.
CATGCCGGAAAGTTTGCCTGGCATCTATTCGCAATCAACCTAGCCTGCACTATTCATAAATACAGCCGCGCCCTCGCTTGTTCCTTTGCCCGC
>CAZQZF010000188.1:0-4274 GCA_964597745.1 uncultured Zetaproteobacteria bacterium | reverse complement strand
TGTGGACGCACGAAGTGCGCCCGAAGGGAGAGGGGGCATGGATGCCCCGAATCAACCTAGAAAAAGCAGTTGGTCGCACACACATAGCGCAAGTTCTTGATTCGCCTGGCTATATGAAAAAAGTGCTCATCACCAATAAGGTGACGACGCATTTTTTCATTACGCCCTTCAAATCACAAAAAGGCAGGACAGCCGTTTGGACGGCTGCAAGCCGCCCGAAGGGTGAGGGGCACGGATGCCCCCGAATCAATACCTTCCACTCTGCACGCACTTCCAACTGCTTTTTCTAGGATCAATCATCACGACGATTCATGAATAGTCCGGGCTAGGTTATACTTGGAAAACAGGACCCTGAGACGAACCGTTCCTCCAAAAGAAAAAAAGTTCCATCACAGGGAAGATCGAGTGCGGGTTAACCATTCGGTGCAGAATCCAGGCGAATTACTGTTTCTGTGAGCCCTATGCATAAAGACCTTCAAAAGCATCTCTGAAATGGCCGTAAATTTGCTGCCGCTTGATTTTCATGGTCGGGGTCAAAAAACCGTCATCAATGGTGAACGGCTCCGCCCGCACATGGATGCGGCGCACCTGTTCGAATTGAGATAACTGATGCAGCGTGGCGGCAATACGGGTCTGTAACTCCTTGCGAAGAACAGGGGAAGCGGCAAGCTTTGCCCATCCGGTCTCTGGAAGTCCCGCCGTCGTTGCCCATAATTCGGTAGCTTCCCGATTAGGCACGACGATGGCCACCAGATAGGGCTTCCTGTCTCCATACACCACCACCTGATCAATCATTTCCTCCCCTGCCAGCAGCCCCTCAACCCGCTGCGGGGCAATATTTTCTCCCCCCGAGTTCACAATCAGATCTTTTTTGCGGTCGGTGATGCTCAGATAACCATCAGCATCAATCACCCCGATATCTCCGGTATGCAGCCAGCCATTCTCGATGGTCTCCGCCGTTGCCTCGGGAAGCCTCCAGTATCCCTGCATAACGCTGGGACCGCGAACCAGAATTTCTCCATCATCACCCAAACGCAACTCCAGATTTGACAGAGGTCTACCTACTGCTCCGGGACGACGACCATCAGGCGGATTGACGCAGATTACCGGGGAGGACTCGGTCATTCCGTACCCTTCGATAATGGGAATACCTATATCCTCAAAAAAATTATTAACATCCACACTCAATGGAGCGCCACCGGAAATAAACATCTTCAGACGTCCCCCGAAACGACCGCGGACCTTTTCACCGACCAGACGGTCCAGGATTTTGAGCTGAATATTCCCGGGCATGCCAATCTCTCCCCGGCGCCGCTGCCCGGATCTTTTCAGGTAAAGTGAAAACAGGAAGCGGCTGACTCCCGGTTGCTTGGCAACCCGGCCCAGGATCCGGCTCCGAATGACCTCAAACAACCTTGGAACTGAAATAAGAATCGTTGGTCTTACCTCAGGCATATTTTTGGCTACCGTATCCGGCCGCTCGGCAAATGCCACCGGCAGACCAATGCTGTAGGGAAGGAAATGGCCCGCCAAGCGCTCAAACACATGCGCCAGTGGCAAAAATGAAAGCATCTTATCCTCGGGCCCGACATTGAGCACCTGAAGTATCGCTTCAATATTGGACAGAAGATTTCCGTGACTGAGCATCACGCCCTTCGGCTTCCCCGTGGTACCGGATGTATAGATCAGTGTTGCCAGGGAATCCCGGGAAAGCTCCCGCAGCCTACCTTTGATTCCCTCATCATCACAGGGCGTTGCCTCCAGTTCGGCAAAAGGCAGGGCGCCCCTGGCGTCTTTGCCTGAACCAAAGACATAAACATTGCGCACGCTTGGGCACGACTCCGCGACATCCAGCAGATGTTGAAGCTTCCTGCCATCCGAAGCCAGTGCCAGAACCGGTTTTGAATCACTCAATACATGAGATACATCCTGCTTTCTGTAGGCGCAGTACAGGGGGACGGTTACCGCCCCGACGGATAGGATGGCATAGTCACAAACTGCCCATTCAGGGCAGTTTTCCATGAGCAGGGCAATCCGGTCCCCCGCCTTGACACCAAGACTTAAAAGACCTGAAGCAACATGGCGAACCCGTTGTACCAGCTGATCATAGGTAATGGGGACATAAACATCTTTCCCTCTCTTCCATTGAGCGGGTTGAATTGCGTATTGTCTGGCTGTAGCAAACAATGTCTCCGGGAGGTTCGAAGCCTTCCGAATTGTTTCATGTTGCAGCATCATTGATATCGTTCCTCCCCGCGCATTATTCTGGCCTGCACTACTCATAAATTCTGCCGCGCCCTTGCTTGTTCCTTTGCCCGCATCGAATTTCTCCTCGGTCGCCCGTATGCACTGCTACGGTCTCCTTCCTCGAACTCCGTTGCGAACAAAGGCCCGGCGCAATCATCACGGCGATTCATGAATAGTGCAGGCTAGTGGAGACTTCATTAGGCGCAATTCCCCCCACTGAAGCCGCAGGATTGACCTGATGCACACACCGTTCATACTTGGCAAGTCAATCGTCATCTGCAAGACATTTCCTCCGGGAGGGTGTCATGGCCAAGCATATATGTATCATTGGAGGCAGCGGTTTCGTTGGCCATGCCATTACGCATGCGGCACGCAGGAAGGGTCACAGCATAACAGTTGCCTGCCGCCATCCGGAGCGCGCCCGTGGCATTATGACTGACGGCGTTCGCCTGAGTCGCGTGGATATTACCGATGGTCGGGGTATTGAGGAAGCCATTGCCGGTTCGGATTGCGTTATCAATCTGGTGGGCCTGTTGTTTGAGAAGGGGCGTTATACATTTGAAGCAGCACACGTTCAGGGAACCGAACATGTGCTGGCAACGTGCCAGAACTTGGGCATTAAGCAATACATTCATATGAGCGCCCTTGGAGCCGACCCTGATTCCGGTAGCGCCTATGCACGCACCAAGGCTGCAGCCGAGGAACGGGTCCGCGGAAGTAGTTTGAGATGGACCATTTTTCGTCCTTCCATTATCTATGGTGAGAGGGATAATTTTTTCAACAGATTCAAAAAGATGTCCCGACTTTTGCCAGTCATTCCAGTCATTTCCGGTTCTACACGTCTTCAGCCCGTATGGGTGGAAGATGTAGCCAGGGCGTTTGTGCACTGTCTCGCGAACCGACACGCCTACGGCAAAACATTTGAACTTGGCGGCCCGAAAATCTATTCGTTTTACGATCTTCTTGAACTGTTAATGCAGACACTTCACCGCAACCGTTTTCTGAAGCCCGTGCCCAACCGCATCGCCGAGTGGATGTCCAGGATTATGCAAGCGCTTCCCGATCCTCCGCTGACACCGGATCAACTGATCCTGCTGCAAACCGATAACGTGGTTGAAGGCAAGCCATTCCCCAATATGTTTGGCCAGCCTGCAAAGCTGGAAGATATTCTGCCTACCTATATCAACGGGTCCCCGGCATCTCGGTTACAGCAGAGTATGGACTATTACCGTAAACATTACTGGAATAATCCTTAACCTGTTTGGATAACCACCTTCTTTTACTGATCATCGGCGCCTATCTTCTGGGTAGCATCCCCTTCGGCCTGGTGTTTACACGTCTGTGGACAGGTAAGAACCTTCGAAACCTGGGCAGTGGAAACATAGGCGCAACCAATGCCCTGCGATCAGGGGGGAAGCTCCCTGGCCTGCTGACACTTGCTGCTGACCTTGGTAAAGGCGCCTTGCCTGTCTTTGCTTCCCTTCACCTTTTTTCTGCCAATGAACCGACTGTGGCCCTGGTGGCCGCTGCCGCCTTTTATGGGCATATTTTCCCTGTCTATCTGGCCTTCAAGGGAGGTAAGGGGGTCGCCACTCTGTTTGGTGTTACCCTGCCCTGGCTACCGTGGGTGGCGTTTCTCGCCTTTCTGGTCTGGAGTATCGCCCTGGCGGCAAGCCGTTATGTTTCATTGGCATCAGTCTCATCCGCTCTGGCCTTTCCGATCGCTGCCTTAATGCTGAATGCGGGCGTCACTGCCACTGTTACTCTGGCGGTACTTGGGTTGACAGTCATTGTACGTCATACTGGTAATTTTCGACGCCTGCTTGATGGAACCGAGTTGAAGATTGGCGGTAAGGACTGATCTGTAGTCTGCGCCTGCGCTGTATATCAATGCCGAATCTTGCACATTCGTCACTGTTGCGAACCAGAATGGCCTGTGCCATGCTCCAGATCAATCCCACATGGTGTATAAATAATCCTAGAATCCTCAGTTGGGAGTGCGTGCAGGGTGTAAGATATGGATTTGA
>CAZQZF010000187.1:0-4285 GCA_964597745.1 uncultured Zetaproteobacteria bacterium | reverse complement strand
GAGGTATTCTTCGATTTAATGCCATTACCGGCTGGAGCAGATAGTGCCCCATAACAAATCGCCCCAGTCGGACGGCTTCGCCGCCGCTGGGCTCAATCGTTAGCTTCTTAAAAAACTTGCGAACAAGAAAGTGCTAGAATAGTATCACATTTATGAAAGTAGAACTTGTAACCACATTAAAACGTCAGGCAACCACTATCTTGGCTGATTTGCACAAATCTAAAGAACCCGTCTTAATCACTGAGCATGGAAAGCCATCGGCTTATCTTGTTGATGTTGAAGATTTTGAGATCACGCAAAATCGCATGCGTATTTTAGAAGGCATTGCTCGTGGCGAAAGAGCTGTTCTGGAAAAGAAAATTTATACGCAAGAAGAAGCCAAATCATCCATGCGTAAATGGCTAAAATAATCTGGACTGAGCCTGCTTTATCTGACATTGATGACATCGCAGACTATATTGCGCTTGATAATTTTCCCGCCGCCCGGAAACTGGTTCGACAAATCTTTTCCGCTGTTGAGCGCCTTGAACAGTTCCCGGAATCTGGACGCATCCCTCCAGAATTGACTGGCTCACTGTGTAGAGAGATTGTCATTGAACCATGTCGAGTTTTTTACCGCCATGAAAAGAGCAAGGACGAAGCCTATATTCTTTATGTCATGCGATCTGAAAGACAATTTCGGAAATTTTTAATTGATGAACGATCAACCTAAAAACCGCTACGCGATTTTTGGTTTTGCTTTTTTCCAGGCTTTTTGCTGTCACATGAACCGGGCCGGGGTGCTAACCATCACTGTAGAGTGATCTTTATCTATTGACTTTAAATAGAATATCATCAAAGTGTCATATATGACGGATTTATATGATACTCAAGAGTATGTGTCAGGAAGGGTGTTTGAGAGCGTAGAAAACATCATGCTTTGTGGCGGTACTGCGCTGGCAAGATGCTATTTGAATCATCGCCTGTCGTATGATCTGGATTTTTTTATGCGCGACCGTTTTGATCCGGTGGTGTTGTTGCGCCAACTCAATGAAGAGTTGGGCATTCCCATTGTGGATGCGGAGATCGATAACAGGGATGGTATCGCTTCCCAGATACATGGTGAAACCAACATTGGGAAAGTTCCGCTTAAGGTCTCTTTTATCCAGGATGTGTTTGTCGGGATGTTTCCGGATGTATGGCGGCAGATGGGCAGTACGCCTGTGCATACAGAAGATCTGGATGGATTAATGCACAGGAAGCTACGCACATTATCAGGCTCTGGTCTTGGTCCGGATGGCCGCCCGATGGGTGGCAGGACAACCGCGCGAGACCTGTTTGATATTTATGTGCTGAGCACCACCTATAAGCCGGTATGGCAATTTATTACTGATATCAACGGTCATGGTGCAAACTTCCCCGTTGAGTCCTACGCCGCCGGGGTGAAGAGTATCGATTGGATTTCTCTCATAGAAGATTTTGAAGAGATGGAACTCATTGAGCCGTATAGCGCGGATGTACGGGCGATACGCCAGGAAATAGAACGGCTATGAATCATACCGAAGAGATTTGGGAGAAAAATAGGGTGCGCGCCTTCTGGGATCGCCCGAATCTCAGTCTTGAAAAGTGGTTGCATGCTATGCGCACCCCTTCAAATCTGCGGCATAAAAAGATGGCGATATTATCATTTCATTACATGAATTCTCATGATCTGACGCTGCTGCTGGGTGAGCCGGTTTTTGTACGTGTTTGGGTTGAGATCCGTGATGTGGATACTTTTCCACGGAAGGTTCTGTTGGATCATGAGTGGGGGAGAATCGTGACGGGTTCAGAGCGGTTCGGTTTCAATGCCCATGTACCCAAATTGAGGAAGCCGCATAAAGCGCTACTTGATTTTATGCTTAACCATGAGCCAATGAGTATTTATCGCTTGGCTGAATCGCTGGGGCGTGATTACCGTAGAGTGTTTGATGGTGTGAAGAAGCTTGCCTCATTGGGTGTGTTTACGATTACTAAAACCCGGATAAAGGGAAGGAAGACCAATCTGGTCAGTGTGACGAATGTCAATGATCTGGATGCAATATTGATCGGCAAGTCCGTAAGGTTCAAAAGATTATCGGAGTGAACTCGTAGATATATCCATCTGAGACGATGTTATTCATGTAAATTTCGGGCTGATAGTCTATAATGCGCCAAACCTGATGACGGTACCGTGAGTGGACCGAAGCGGAAGGAAACATTGAGCGAAAAAAAACAGGTCACCGCGGCGACGCTTTTGCGCGCCAAGCAGTGTGGCGAAAAGATAGTATGGCTGACGGCCTATGATGCCGCCTCGGCAACGCTGGCCGAAGCAGCCGGTGTTGATGTGTTGCTGGTCGGCGACTCCCTGGGCATGACCTGCCTTGGCTTCGATACCACTCTCCCTGTCACCATTGAGCAGATGATCCATCACACCGCGGCCGTTGTCCGTGGACGCGAAGCTGCATGGGTCGTCTGCGACCTTCCCTTTGGGACCTACCAGAAATCTCCTGAACAGGCATTTGACACCTGCGTGCGGGTGCTGCAACAAACGGGTTGCGATGCGATAAAGCTTGAAGGCGGTGTGGTAATGGCCGAAACCATTCGATTCCTGGCCGAACGCGGTATTGCCGTTGTCGCCCACATCGGCCTGACGCCGCAATCAGTCAAGCGCTTTGGCAGTTACCGGAGGCGCGGCGTGGATGAGGCCGAATGCGCGCAACTGATCGCCGATGCAGAGGCAGTGGCAGGGGCGGGCGCCGTGGCGCTGGTTGTGGAAAATGTCCCGGCGGAACTTGCCTCAGGAATTACAAACGAAGTGGATATCCCGGTTGTCGGTATCGGCGCCGGACCCGGTTGCGACGCACAGGTACTGGTCTGGCATGACCTGCTGGGCATCTCCGAATCCAATCCGCCGTTCGCCCCGGCCTATGCCAATGTTCGTGAGATTATGTCGGATGCCATCACCCGCTGGTCGGATGATGTGCGGCAGGGACGGTTTCCCGGCAAGTGAACATTATTGAGAATTCTACTGAACTGCGCACTGCGGTTGCCCCGCTCCGGCGGGGCAGTGGCCGCATTGCCCTGGTGCCAACGATGGGCTGCCTGCATGAAGGCCATGCCAGCCTGATCCGGGAGGCGCGTAAGCTCGCTGATCAGGTTGTCGTCAGCATCTATGTAAACCCCCTGCAATTCGGGGTCAATGAGGATCTGGACTGCTATCCGCGTACCTTTGCGGCGGACAAGGAGATGTGTGAAAAGGAAGGCGCCGGCATCCTGTTCCATCCGGCCAGGCTTTACCCCGCGAATGGACCGCATGTGACGCTCAAGGTGGAAGGGCTGTCCGGCATGATGTGCGGAAGAACCCGGCCAGGTCATTTTGATGGCGTTGTCACGGTCGTAAATATCCTGTTCAATATTGTTCAACCGGATATCGCTCTGTTTGGTGAAAAGGACTGGCAACAGCTCATCATCATCCGCCAGATGGTCAATGACCTGCATCTACCCGTTGAGGTCGTGAATTGTGAAACCGTACGCGAGGCCGATGGGCTTGCCATGAGCAGCCGCAATCGCTACCTGTCTGCCTCCGAGAGAAAGAGGGCCGCAATGCTGCACACCGCACTCAGTATGATGCGGATCAGGGCCGCTACCGGTGAAGCGAGGACCAGCCAATTGCTCAAGGCTGGAAACGGGATTTTGACCAGCGCCGGCATTAAGCCGGAATACCTTGAGATTCGCCAGGCTGACACCCTGAACAGGCTGGATACGCTTAATGATCACTCGCCGGCCCGCGCCTTTATCGCCGCCCGGATTGGCAACGCCCGTCTGATTGATAATATTCCCCTGGAGACTCCATGAAACGAATCATGCTGAAATCGAAACTGCATCGGGCCACGGTTACGCACGCCGAGCTCGACTACGAAGGCTCATGCGCCATTGATCAGGAGTTAATGGAAGCCGCGGATATCCTTCCCTTCGAGCAGTTGCACACCTACAACATCAGCAACGGCGAGCGCTTTACGACCTATGCCATTGCTGCGCCCCGAGGCTCGGGAACGATTGGCATGAATGGCGCCGCCGCCCACAAGGCCGGTCCGGGCGATCTGGTCATTCTATGCACCTATTGCGAACTCTCCTCTGCCGAGGCTATGGCGTTTGAGCCAACTCTGGTCTATGTCGATGCTGAAAACCGTATTGCCCATACAGGCCATGGAAAACTGGCGGTTATATAACCCTAGAAAAAGCAGTTGGCCGCACACACATAGCGCAAGTTCTTGATTCGCCTGGC
>CAZQZF010000186.1:0-4286 GCA_964597745.1 uncultured Zetaproteobacteria bacterium | reverse complement strand
GTCTTTGCCTTCGCCCGCTTCTTCTGCGAGCAATTCCGTCAACCCGATGTCCAACTTGGATTTCTGTTTGGGCCGGTAACCATGGGAATGTTGCTCTCCTCCGTGATGCTGTTGGCGGGAGCGATCTGGATCGTCATTTTATGGAGCAAGGGGAAAAGGATAACCCAATGAAGATCGCTACATGGAACATAAACTCCCTGAAAGTCCGTCTGCCCCATGTCCTGAAATGGCTGGATCAATTCAAGCCGGACGTGCTGGCGCTGCAGGAAACCAAGACCCGGGATGAGAATTTCCCCAACAATGAAATCGAGGCGGCCGGATATCATTGCTGCTATAGCGGTCAGAAGACCTACAACGGCGTCGCTATCCTCAGCCGGCGGCAGGGTGAGGAGATCAAGACTGATCTTAACGGCCTTGATGATCCCCAAAGGCGCTTCCTGGCTGCGACCATCGATGGGATGCGCATTATTGATGTCTATATCCCCAATGGACAGGAGGTGGGCTCCGAAAAATATGCTTACAAATTCAGGTGGTTGGAGGCCCTTGAGGCGACATTAAAGATTGAGATTTCCAGGTATGAACAGGTCGTTCTGCTTGGAGATTTTAATATTGCCCCCGAGGATATTGATATATACAAGCCCGAACGCTGGCGCGGGAAAATCATGTGCTCGGATCAGGAACGGACCAGATTCCGCGACCTGCTGGGGCTGGGGCTTCGGGATACCGTGCGCACATTACGACCATCCGAGGCTATTTATACATGGTGGGATTACCGGCTGAACGCATTTCGCCGTGGCTGGGGGCTCAGGATTGACCATATTCTAACGACCAGAGCTGTAAAACCGCTTGATTGCGGCGTGGCTACAGAGATGCGCGCCGAGGAACGGCCCTCGGATCATGCCCCTGTATGGCTGGAGGTAGAATGATGCGCCAGTCTGGCAGGGAATCTATGTCTATGGGCACCGCGCCCGTCCCATGCGCCGACGTGTGCTACTACATCTGACAGGTGAATAGCTGCCGCTCATTGATGGCGCAGTGCAGTGAGCCAATCTTAAAACTCATGAGCGGCGATTGGCTCTAGTGTTTCATTTATAGCTATCCACAATTAGACTTGGGTGCAAAAAGATGGTTACCTCGCCTTTAAACACAAAAATATAGAGTTCGCGGAAACCCGGGGAATACATTGTTTGCGAGCCAAATCAAGTTTCAGGCACCCTTAGCTCAGCTGGATAGAGCGTCGGCCTCCGAAGCCGAAGGCCAGTGGTTCGAATCCACTAGGGTGCGCCACTTTTCAACTCTAGCGCCGCCCATTCGTCCCGGACATCCGTTCTTACAGGTGTGAGCCCTGCCCTCATATAGGCGCGACCGACATCGTTCACCTGCGCGGCGAGCAGGCCCGAAAGTACAAGCGGCCCGCCGGCACACGCAGCCAGCCTTGGCGCCATAGCTATAAGCGGACCGGCGAGAATATTAGCAACGATGAGACTAAACCTGGCATTCGGCGGCGTATCGTCCAACACACTCCGGAGCACCACGCCATTGATGGCTGCGTTCACTTTACAGGCTTCGACAGCTATCGGGTCATGATCTATTGCCAGCACCTGTTTCACCCCAAGCTTGGCGGCGGCAATGGCCAGTAAACCGGAGCCCGAACCCATATCGAGCATGCTGGAAGGCATGGGCTCGCGGCAGATTCTTTCGATACTTTCAAGGCATAATTGTGTCGTGGCGTGCTGACCGGTCCCAAAGGCCATACCCGGATCGAGCACGATATCGATCCGCTCATCCCTGACGGCAGGGCAGAATGCCGGTCTCACCCGTAGCCGTTTACCAACCTCCATCGCCTGCCAATCCCGCTGCCAGGCTGTTTCCCAATCCTCATTTACTGAATTTATGCTGATCCTGCCGGAAGGGATTCCCGCCAACATCGCACCCGCGGCAATGCGCGCCCGGGTCAGCTTCGGATCCTTCCCGGCCATGAACCAGGAAATTCTTAGCGCTTTTCCATCGTTTGCATCCTGCTGCTCGCAGGAACCAATGGCGGAAAGGCTTTGAATAAGGCAGACAAAATGATCCTCTGAAATACATTCAGCCGGTATCCGCAGTTCCAACACGTTTTTCTCTTGCATAATTCCTCAACCTCGGTTGCAATTCAGATTTAACCTGGACTATTCATGAATCGCCATGATGATTGCACCGGGCCTTTGTTTGCAACGTGGATTTTGGGAAGACCGTAGTCATACCTACGGACGACTGACGAAGCATTCGTTGCGGATAAAAGAATAACCGGGATCCCCACGAAATGTATGTGGTAGATTTTTTGGGATGGAAGATTGGGCACGGCAACATTTATAGATAGTCCGGGTCAGGAATGCTACCATTAAATCCATTCTCCGGGAGCCGCCTTGCAGAATTCTACTGCATTTTACATGAAGGTAAAATCAAAGGAAAGGCTGACCAGCCCGGAATGTGAGGATGTGGTAATTAAACTGGTCATGGAACCTCTTCCGGATAGTACCCTGCCCACATTTATATGCGGTCAATATACTCGCCTTGGTCTGCCCGGCCTGAGGCATCCGGCGCCCAGTTATTATGCAATTGCTACGGAACCTGAACAGACAGACTGTTTCGAATTTTTTATCAAACGCACGGATGGTATCTCCAGTCTGCTTTCTGATCTGGATGAAGGGGCAATAGTGGCGGGGGAAGGGCCAATGGGGAAGGGCTACAACCTTAACAAACTGATCGACAGAGACATTTATCTGATTGGAGTGGGAACCGGAATTTCTCCATTGCGCTCCGTATGGCGATCGATCATCAGGAGACGCAACCGGTTCGATAAAGTGTTTATCTATGCCGGTTTCCTTACGCCATTGCACCGCCTGTTGACCGACGAGTTCGAGTCGTTGAGCAGCCATGATATCCAGGTCAATGTTTCGGTAGCCCTGGGCAAAGACGACTGGGAAGGCCCTATCGGTTATGTCCAGGAGGCTATCCGGGCGGATGCCCCGAACGGGTCCCATGCCACCGCCTGTCTGGCAGGGATGAGCGCAATGGTAGACGCCTGCCATAAAACTCTGCAGAATCTCGGATTTAATGACCGCTACATCCTGCTTAACCACTAGCCTCCCTTTACTCAGTCTGGACATTGGCAGCCGCCGCATTGGCATCGCTGTCTCGGACAGCCTGGGACTTGTTTGCCATGGCCTGACACTGATCCATCGAAGACGGGCCGACTGGCGACAGAAGGTCCTCGGCATTGCTCATGAGTACGGTTGCAGAGGAATCATAATCGGATTGGCAAGGAATATGGATGGAAGCGAGGGCGTGCAGGCCGCTGATTGCCGGGCCGCGGCATCCCAGTTACAAGAAATTACGGACCTTCCAGTGGAATTCTCGGATGAGCGTCTGAGTTCATGGGCGGCAAGGGAACGCTTGCGCGAACAGGGTCTGCGCCAAGAGAAGATTGCCGGCCTCATCGACCAGACAGCCGCTGCCATTATCCTGGAAGGTTATCTGGCCGAACATCCCGGTCTTTCCGCATGAATGAAATTATCTATGACAACTCAGAGATTGAAACTGCCGTCATTAGAATGGCAGCGAAAATCGCGGCGGATGAGGTCTATCTGATCGGCATTCTGCGTGGCGGCGCCAGAGTGGCCGACGCCCTGCGGAAATGCCTGGAACAAACTGGCCGAAAGATCAACCGGGGAGATCTGGACATCAGCTTTTACCGTGATGATCTCGATACCATAGGACCGCATCCGGAGGTGCGCCCAAGTCATATCCCGTTTGATCTTAACGGTAAAACCGTCTGGCTCATTGATGATGTGCTTTATACTGGCAGAACCATTCGGGCGGCGCTGGGTGAGATCTTCGATTATGGACGCCCGGACCGGGTGAAACTCGCGGTGCTTCTGGATCGAGGCGGCAGAGAGCTGCCAATCTCAGCCGATGTTACTGGCCTTTATCACGAGACATCAACAGATATTTCCGTCAAACTAATCTATGATGATTCGGACTGGCGTATTGAACAGCGCCGAGTTAGCTACAGTCAGAACTGATGCGGCCTTTGCAACACCTGCTCGGTATCGCCGAACTTGACCGGGCTCAGATAGAGTACCTGCTCAATCTCGGTCAGTCCTTCTTTGAACTTTCCCGCCGTCCCATCAAAAAGGCTCCGACGCTTCGAGGCAAGACCGTCATCAACATCTTTTTTGAGAACTCCACCCGCACCCGCACCAGCTTCGAGCTGGCCGGCAAGCGGTTGTCCGCCGATGTCATCA
>CAZQZF010000185.1:0-4297 GCA_964597745.1 uncultured Zetaproteobacteria bacterium | reverse complement strand
CTACTGTCCCTTCCAGGAAAAACATGTCATCATAATAGACTCTGAGTAGCGGGGAGAAACCTATTCCATAGGCATGTTTTGCACGTCCTCGCACATGACTGTTCCAGCGCAATGTTTCCAGATTGAATTCCCAGGCGCCGCCCAGACGCCAGCCTGCACCCAAATCAAATTGCCAGGGCCACGGCTTGACGACACCCAGTTGAACAACTGCCGTAGCATGTGTGCCCGCACCTGAATTGATAAAAATTGAGTCTTCAGCGGATGCCTTTGATGAACCCGAAATAGCCGCAACAATCAGGCAAAAGCCGAGACACAGAGCCCCGATTCTTCGGCTGCTGGCTGCCCTCATGCATGGTTTAGACTTTCTATTCATGAACTACGCTCCTTGTCTGGATAGGACAGGATCGTAGCCGAGAAGCGAAGCCGGGCAAAGTCCTGGTGCGACGCCTTGGTTGAAAACAGGACACTTTCCATTCGCCACCACGGCAGGTGGCTTTAGCCTTGTCCCTTCGGCGCAACAGATTCATCATGGGCCCGAATGATTATTATCTTGATTTCGGAACAGAGGCTTTATCACCGCCGCCGGACAGGCGTCTGGCACACCTATCCTGTTTCAACTTCGGACAGGGGCATTGGCAACAAGCGCAACAGCCTCAAGACTCCAATCGGAAAGCATCGCATCTGTGCCAGAATCGGGGAGGGCTTTCCCAAGTACTCGGTCTTCATTGGCCGCCAGCCCACAGGTATATTCAATCCAAAAGCAGATAATCCGAACCAGGACTGGATTCTGAGCCGGATTCTATGGCTGGAGGGTATGGAACTGGGGGTTAACCGGCGCGGATTCGTGGATACAAAATCACGCTACATCTACATCCACGGCACGCATAGCGAAGACAGGATTGGAACTCCCTGCTCTCATGGCTGCATCCGTATGCGAAACCATGATATCCTGGAACTGTTTGAACATGTGTGCGTGAGGGAACGAGTGCTGATCCGATAGCCCCTATTCCACCGTCACCGACTTGGCCAGATTGCGCGGTTGATCGATATCGGTGCCCTTCAGCCTGGCCACATGATAGGCCAACAGTTGTAACGGGATGGCAACCAGCAGAGGCGTGGTAAAGTAATTTCCCTCAGGAATGGAAATAACGCTGTTCGCGTACTTTGAGCATTCCTCTACGGCAAGATCGGTCAATAAGATTACCTTGGCGCCTCTGGCCTCTACTTCCTGAAGATTAGACAGAACCTTTTCCAGATGGTACTGCCGAGGCGCAAGAATAACGACGGGAAGATGCTCATCGACCAAGGCAATGGGACCATGCTTCATCTCTCCGGACGCATAACCCTCGGCATGCAGATAGGAGATTTCCTTCAGCTTCAGGGCGCCTTCAAGGGCCAGAGGAAAACAGGGCCCCCGGCCCAGATAGATGGTGCCATAAACAGCGGTAAAACAGGTAGCAACTTCGGCAATCCTGGGTGAGGTTTCAATAAGCCCGCTCATGTCGGGAATCAGGTCTGAAAATTCCTGAAGATATCTTCTTTTCTGCTGGTCATCCAGACTGCCGCTTCGTTTAGCCAATAGAAGTACCATCAGCGCCAATACCATCAGTTGCGCCGTGAATGCCTTGGTGGATGCAACACCGATTTCGGGACCGGCAAGCAATTCAATCATCCCATCGGATTCCCTTGTCAGAGAAGAATGTCTGACATTGCACAGGGCAAGGGTTGGATTTTCGGACGTGTGCGATTTAAACAGGCGCATGGCCTCGAGCGTATCTGCGGTTTCCCCGGACTGGGACAGGGTCACCATCCAGGTGTTGGGTCCAATGACCGGATTCCGGTAACGATATTCCGAGGCAACATCCACCTCCACCGGTATTTTCAGGAAATGCTCAAGCCAGTAACGAGCCGTCAGGGCCGCATGATAGGACGTACCACAGGCCACCATGACGATACGATCCGGCAGCGGAGCTTCATGCAAAAAGGAGGCCTCTTGAAATCGAATCTCCTCACCATTCACATAGGAGTGCAGAATAGCTGCCAGAACCCCGGGCTGTTCGTAAATTTCCTTCTCCATATAGTGCCTGAAGCCGCCCTTTGCGGAAGTCATCGGATCAGCTGTCATAACCTGCCAGTTACAATCTACCGGCTGGCCATCGGCATCATAAATCTCGCAGGAGCCATTCGAGAAGTAGCCGTACTCTCCTTCACCAAGATACAGGACTTCATCGGCGGCGCCAGCCAGGGCGATTGCGTCCGAAGCCGCAAATAAAACCCCCTTCCGCCGCCCCAGCAGCAGCGGACTGCCGCGCCTGGCAAACCACAGCAGTTTGGCGGCATCATCTCTCAGAAGAGCAAGAATGGCGTACGAGCCCTCAAGCTGTTCCAGCGTTTCCCGCCATGCGGCGACCGGATCGGGGGCGCTCTCCAGGTGGCTGGAAAACAGCCACGGGATCACTTCACTATCGGTTTCGGATAAAAATCGGACGCCCTTCAGCTTAAGCATCGCACGGATGGATTGATTATTCTCAATAATGCCATTGTGAACTACCGCTACCGAATCACTCAAGTGGGGGTGCGCATTCACATCATTGGGCGCCCCATGTGTGGCCCAGCGCGTGTGCCCGATCCCGATATGGCCTGAAAGGGGGCTTTTTCTCAGCACACTCTCGAGTCGTTTAAGTTTTCCTGAACACTTTCGGCAATCAAGCTTTCCGTTCTTTCGGATACAGATACCGGCGCTGTCATAGCCCCTGTATTCCATACGCTTAAGGCTATCGAGCAACATCTCCTGAACTGTCTGGTTGGCGGAAGAAATGCCAATAATCCCGCACATCAGGGTTTATCTTTGCTGGGTCGTTTCCACCCCGGGATAGTCTTTTGATCCGTCCGCGCGGAAAGCGTCAACCCTCCTTTGGGGACATTCCGGGTAATGATACTACCGGCACCAATGGTTGAATCCCTGCCCACATTCACCGGTGCTATGAATTTGGTATCCGAACCGACAAACACATTGTCTTCAATACGGGTCTGGTGCTTGTTGGCGCCATCGTAATTACAGGTGATGGTCCCGGCCCCGATATTGCAGCCAGAGCCTACAATGGAGTCCCCAACATAACTCAGATGATTGATCTTGCTTCCCCTGCCAATGACTGACTTCTTGATTTCAACGAAATTACCGATATGGACATCCTCATCGATCTCCGCGTAGGGACGCAACCGGCCGAACGGACCGATCTTCGAACCCATGCCAACGCTGGCGCTGTGAATATGGCTGAAGGCAAATACCTCGACCTGATCATCAAGCCATGCATTCACCAGAACGGCATACGGTCCCACCCTGCACTCATCGCCAATACGGGTCGAACCAATGAGATAGCATCCGGCTTGAATGACAGTATCCAGACCAATGTTGACTGTTGCCTCAATCCGAACCGTTTCGGGCCTTTCAATAGTCACGCCTTTTTTTTGCCAATCATGGATAATGTTCGCCTGCATGATGTCTTCAACAAGGGCGAGTTGCACCCGATCGTTCACCCCCATCATCTCGATCGCGTCCTGCATATGCACCGTCTCCACCGAACGGCCATCCTTCAGCGCCAGCGGCACAATATCTGGTAAGTAATATTCACCCTGGGCATTGCTATTGCCAAGCTTGTGCAACAGGTCAAACAGAACATCATGACGAACACAGTAAATGCCGCTACTCACTTCACCGATCACCTTCTGGGCATCGGTAGCGTCCTTTTCTTCGACAATCCCCGTCACTCGCCCGGCTGCTTCGCGCACAATCCGCCCATACCCCGAAGGGTCATCCACCTCCGCGGTCAAAACCGTCACAACGGCATCCCTGTCACGATGTTCCAGCACCAGTTTCGCCAGCGTTTCACTACGCAGCAACGGCGTATCACCACAAACAATTAGCACGTCACGGACATCAGAGATGACTTGTTCACATTGTCTGACTGCATGGCCCGTGCCCAATTGTTTATCCTGGATCACCCATTCGAGATTCCGCGGTTGACCCACATGTGCCTGCACCATTTCCGATGCATGACCTGTTACTACTGCAATTCCTTTGGGCCGCAATGATTCAACCGTATGCAGAACATAATCAATCATGGCCAGGCCCAGCACCTTATGTAGGACTTTGGGCTTATTTGATCGCATGCGTTTGCCCTTGCCCGCCGCTAATACGCACACCTGTAAATCCGGATGCTGGAACTCAGAAATCATGTAGCCTCCTGTTTACCGCTTCCTTAATGCGTAAAAGGCTCGCACAACGAGACTTTGCTTG
>CAZQZF010000184.1:0-4298 GCA_964597745.1 uncultured Zetaproteobacteria bacterium | reverse complement strand
ATGCAACGGCTATTGATGGTGCCAGGACCAAGGACAAGGTTGATTTTGATGCCACATTCAAGAGCCCGGACGGAAAATTTACCTATCGCGTGGTGGCCAAGAAGGCGTTGCCGCACGGTAAGGGATACCCATTCTTTGGCGGTGTTGTGACCAATCACTTAATGCATGGCGGTACGGCCATTGGCACGCGGCTGATGCCGACTGAGTTTACCTACGCAGGATTCTGGGCGGTTGGCAAGGTTTACCGCAATGGCAAGTTGGTCAATGACGGCCAGATCATCCATGTGATGATTGGCGAGTTTGTCCGTGGCGACAAGCAGGACCTCCAGTTCGACGGCGGCGTGGACCCGCATGGCATGACCATGCATCTGATGGTGCCGCCCTATAAGGTGAGCCCCAAGGGCCCTGTACTGGCACCGGTTAAAACCGGCTATGCCCCGTTTCCTCTCGTTAAGAAGCACATGATGGCGAAGATGAAGATGCTGAAGGGGATGAAGTCCCTAACTCCGGCGCAGAAGAAGGCGATGAAGAAGCGCATGATGGAAGTCAAGGAGCTCATGGCGCATACCAAGGAGAAGATGGTGCAGGCGATGATGGAGGGCGATAAATTCTTCGGTCAGCCATTCCTGCACGTCATGTTTGGCATGCGGGGCTCCGATTTGCATATCAGCCATTGACAGGGATATCAGAGTTCAGAGGTCAGGAATCAGGGGTCAGATGTTCGATCCGCACCCAGATACCTGACTAAGGAGAGGATTATGTGGGCAGACCATGAGAAAGTTGTGTTGAAGCAGATCAGCTTCAGTCTCATGGCGCTCATGGCGGGGATCATGTTTATATCACCTGTTGCCGCCATGGCGGCAACAGTGGAAGTGGATCTGAATCAAATCGCATTTCATCCATCACACATCAAGGTAAAACCGGGCGATAAAATTGTATTCAGGAATATGGATCCATTTGAGCACTCGCTGAACATGGTGGATGCCACTGACCCGAGCCATGAGGTTCTCCCCGAAACGGTGGTCAAGGGCGGCGCTACGCTAAACGTCCCTTTCAAGTCCAGGGGCGTGTTTGTCCTGTACTGCAATAACCACGGAGGCATGAAGGCTGTTGTTTCGACGACGGGAAGTTTCAAACTGCCCAAGCTGGCACTCGGCAGGGCGCAGCCGCGTGAAGTGAAGTTGGGCAAGACACTATTCTGGGGCAAGGCGCATTGCTGGTATTGCCACAAGCTCGGGAAAGACGGCAAGGGTACGCGCGGTCCGAATCTCGAGGATATCGGTCGCCGTTCCAGAAGCCTGGCTAAAAAACTGAAACTGGATTCCGGCACGGATTATCTGGTGCAATCTGTGGCGCATCCCGATGCCTATATTGTGTCCGGCCGCGTTAATGATATGCCCAAAACATATTTACCCCCCATTTACCTGAAGCCGGATGAACTCACCGATATTATCGTTTATCTACAAAGTCAGGGCGGCAAGCCCGATCCGTTCGAGATAAGTCTACCCTCCGAGGTGGGGAATGCCGTTATGCCCTGGAAGGCTTATTTCCAGGGGAATGTCAAAGCGGGTAAGAAGCTGTTCTGGAGTAAAACAAGTCCGGTGGCGTGTGCCAAGTGCCATACAGTTGGCAATCATGGCGGCAAGGTGGGACCGAATCTGACCGGCATCGGTGCTGTTTATCCGCCTAAATTTTTCGTGCGCGCCATATTGAATCCCAGCGCTGAAATTGCCACCGGATTCGAAACTACGATGGTAGCGACGACGGATCATCGTCTGATTACTGGCATTGTTGTTTCGGATACCAAAGACCAGTTGGTCATCAGGGATGCGAGAAGCGCGAATGGCAAGCTGACGACGATAGCCAAGAGCAAGATAAGAAGGCGTAAATTTCAACCACTTTCCATGATGCCAGGTAATTACGCGAAGCTTATGAGCGTGAAACAATTAAGTGACATTCTGGCCTACCTGGAATCCCTGAAAGACGCCGGGAAGAAAGGAGGAAAATAATGCGGAAACATGCCTGTAAACCAGGGAATGCCATCCATATCAGTTTCTCGGTGGCTCTGTGGATGGGCCTATTTGCCGTGCCGTTCACCGCCATGGCCGCCTACCAGGGTGGAACGGTTGCGGACGGGGGAACAATCAGTGGAGTTGTTCGATTCAAGGGAACGCCGCCAACCCTTAAACCAATCGTGATCAACAAGGATAAACAGGTGTGTGGAAAAACGCCTATCTATTCTCCGGATCTGCTGGTGGGGAAGTATCAGGGGATTGCCAATGTCGTCGTGCGCTTGACGGATATCACGCAGGGTAAGCCACAAACCCCGATTTCCGTGACGCTGACGCAAAAGAGCTGTGGATTCCGTCCGCATGTGACCACGGTTCAAACCGGCGGGGAGGTTGTGGTGGCCAATGGCGACCCGCTCACTCACAATATCCATACCTTTTCCTTTGATAACCCCCAACTCAATCAGGCCCAACCGGCGGGTGCGCCGGCGTTGATGATCAAGCCCACTATTGCCGAGACCATCAAGGTGCAATGCGATATCCATAAATGGATGACTGGATGGATCATCGTGGCGGAACATCCCTATTATGCCGTGACGGATGTCAACGGCCAGTTCACTCTTACGGATGTGCCTCCGGGAACGTATACGATTGAGTTCTGGCAGGAAACCCTTGGGGTGGTCACCCAACATGTGACCGTGAAGGCGAATCAGACCGTGCAAATATCAGCCGGGATGTCGCGGTAGGTGGTTACATCTAATGCAAGGCACGCAAGATTTTTTACCACAAAGACACAAGGTCGCGAAGAATAGTTCATTATTTTCTGTTCGGTTCCTGCTTTACCGAACGAGCTCTGAAGATGTGATGCCGACATGTCTGTAATAAGACTGAACCTGGGGCGAATTCTTGTTTCAGTCCTCGGCCTTGGACTATTGCTTGTTCTGTTCGCCAATCCGGCCATGGCTGGGCAGGCCGGTCCTGCTGATTACCGTACCTTCTTTGGACTGGATTCCCGACTGACAATCTGGATCATTGCCGAGTTGCATCTGATGTTCGGCGCCTTTGTTCTGGGCGTTCCCATCTTTGCCGTCATCATTGAAATTGTCGGCGTCAAAACCAAAGACCCGCGATACGACGCCCTGGCGCATGAGTTCACCAAGTTGCTTACGGGGGCCTATGCATTTACAGCCCTGCTCGGCGGCCTGTTTGGTATTTCCCTGTTCAGTCTTTACCCCAAGCTCATGAATTACATGTCGGGCGTGTTCCACGATTCCATGTTCATTTACGCCCTCTTCTTCTTTGTTGAATCAACCACCCTGTACCTTTATTACTACCTCTGGAAATCCATGCGTGAACACAAGGGCTGGCATATCTTTCTGGGAATCATGCTTAATGTCTGGGGCACTATTTTGATGATGGTGGCCAATTCATGGGTGACATTCATGATGTCTCCCGTCGGTATTGATCCGAAGACGGGGGATTTTATCGGCACCGTCTGGCAGGCGACCGTCAACCCCTTGTGGTTGCCGCTGAGCTTGCATCGCATTCTGGGCAATATCGCCTTCGGCGGTTTTATCTGCGGCGCTTACGCGGCCATCAAATTCCTGGGATCAAAAACACCGGCGGAGAAGGCGCATTACGACTGGATGGGATATGTCGGCAATTTTGTCGCCGTCTGCGGTCTGTTGCCCATTCCATTCGCTGGCTATTACCTGGGCCGGGAGGTATACAGCACCAGCGCCGTCATGGGCAATAACATGATGGGCGGAGCATTTTCCTGGACCTTTATTATTCAGGCGATCCTGATTGGCGGCATCTTTGTTGCGACCAACTATTATTTATGGATCGGCATGGATCGAATTCCCGGCGCGGAACGCTATAAACGGTACATCAAGTATCTGGGCGTCACGATTATGATTGCATTCGCCGTCTGGATGACGCCCCATAACCTGCCCCTGTCGGCGGAAGAACAGATGATGGTCGGAGGTCAATATCATCCGACGCTGAAATATCTTGGCCTTATGTCGGGCAAGAATGCGGTTGTCAATCTGATTATTCTTACAACATTTCTGAGTTTTCTGCTTTACCGGCGGGCGAACAAGGGTGATGGCATGCCAATTTCCGAGCAGGGCGCGGGCGCCAAGGTGATATTGGGCGCGGTTTCCGGCATTTGTCTGTTTGTTCTGGGAAACTATGCTTATACCCTCTTCCATCTGGATCCGGCCAGCATGGATCTGGCGCCGGAGAAAGCACAATACTTCATGCTCCCGGCCGTGCTTCTGCTTATTC
>CAZQZF010000183.1:0-4307 GCA_964597745.1 uncultured Zetaproteobacteria bacterium | reverse complement strand
GGAGAAGATGATATCGTCCGGTTTGGCGATCGCTATAGCCGTGAGGAGTTGGCATGAAAGGAATCATTCTGGCCGGGGGTAACGGGACGCGTCTGCATCCTTTGACGCTGGCAGTCAGCAAGCAGCTGATGCCGGTTTACGACAAGCCCATGATCTATTATCCACTGACAACCTTGATGCTGGCGGGGATCCGCGACATCCTGATCATTACGAAACCCCAGGACATCGGCCTTTTCCGGCAACTGCTTGGCGATGGCGAGCAACTGGGGATTTCAATCCGCTATGCCGCGCAGGCCGATCCACGGGGATTGGCCGACGCCTTCATCGTCGGCCGTGAATTTGTTGGCGACGACGACGTCAGCCTGATTCTCGGGGATAACATATTTTTTAGTCATGGGCTGGCGGATCAACTGCAGAAGGCAGCAAGATTCGACAAAGGGGCAACGGTTTTTGCCTACTGGGTCAAGGATCCCCAGCATTATGGAGTCGTTGATTTTGATGATCTGGGCAGGGCGAAATCCATTGAGGAAAAACCGGCTAACCCCAAATCCAACTACGCCGTAACCGGGCTTTATCTGTACGATAATCGCGTCCTGGATATCGCCGCAAACCTCAAGCCTTCAAGCCGTGGGGAACTGGAAATCACCGATATTAACAATATCTATTTGGCCATGGGAGAACTGGCCGTTGAACGTCTTGGTCGAGGGACGGCGTGGCTCGATACCGGCACGCATGCCTCTCTCCTGGATGCAGCCCGGTTTATTGAGGTGGTGGAATGTCGGCAGGGACTGAAGATCGCCTGTCCGGAAGAGGTTGCCTGGCGCATGGGTTATATTGATGATGAACAATTGAAACACCTGGCGAGGCCGCTCCTGAAAAACAATTACGGCCAATACATCATGAACCTGCCAGGTTCGGATCAGTGAAGATCCTGATCGCTGGCAGTGGCGGGCAGCTTGGCTTTGAACTGGTTAGACAGGCGGAAGCCAGGGGAATGGGTGTGTGCGATCTGTGCAGGCAGGAGATGGATATCACGGATAGTTCGGCGGTTAATAGCCGGGTCAATGTGATTCAACCTGATCTTGTGATCAATGCGGCGGCCTATACGGCCGTGGACAGGGCAGAGTCCGAAACCGCGAAGGCCTATGCCGTGAATCGAGATGGAGTCGTGAATCTGGCGGAGGCCTGCAAGACTATCGGTGCGCCGCTGATTCATGTCTCAACGGACTATGTCTTCGATGGCAGCAAGGCAGGGCTATACAATGAGCAGGATACAGTTGGACCGGCGAGCGTCTATGGCGCCAGCAAGCTGGCTGGAGAACGTGCGCTGCGGATGATACTGAACCGGCATATCATTCTGAGAACCGCCTGGGTGTATGGAGTCCATGGCTATAATTTTGTCAAGACCATGTTGAAACTGGGTAGAGACAGAGAGGAGATTCGCGTGGTGGCGGATCAATTCGGTTGCCCGACAGCGGCCGCTGATATTGCCGGAGCGATTCTGGACATCGCCAACCGGATCGATGCCGGGAATGACGATCCGTGGGGAATCTATCACTACTGTGCGGATGGCATAACCAGTTGGCACGGGTTCGCTATGGCTATCTTTACAGAGGCCCGCAAGTATGAGGCGTTTCGGGTCGATCGAATCCTGCCCATCACCACGGCTGAATATCCCACGCCCGCTCAAAGGCCGCTAAACTCGGCTCTGGACTGTACAAAGATCCGGGGATCCTTTGATATCAGTCCCCGGCCATGGCAACAGTCACTCAGGCAGGTCATCAGGGAGATGTATTATGTATGATGAAGTCGTAAAAAGTCCCTCCGTGGCCTTTTTACTCCACGGAAAGCGAAAAGTGCGATTTTCACTTTCCTTACAAATCAATATCTTGCGATGCAAGCCATTAATTTGCGCACCCGTCCATGGGCGCGATGATGGCTTCGTAAAAAGTCATCATGTATAAACCACACAACATACTGGTTACCGGCGGAGCCGGATTCATCGGCTGCAACTTTATCCGTTATCTACTGCAATCCGATCCCGGAATCACCGTGATCAATCTGGACATCTTAACCTATGCGGGAAGTCCCGAGAACCTGCACGGATTATCCGGTCAGGATCGATACCAATTTATCAAGGGCGACATATGTGATCGCAACCTGATCGATGTTCTTCTGGCAGATCACCATATTGATACCATCGTGCATTTTGCCGCTGAAAGTCATGTGGATCGCTCCATTACCGGACCCGAGGTGTTTGTGCAGACCAATGTACTGGGAACATTCACTCTACTGGAGGCGGCAAGAGCATATTGGCTGGAGAGGTCCGGTCTGGATCATGATGGCTGCCGGTTTCACCATATTTCCACCGATGAGGTTTACGGGACGTTGGGCCCGGGAGATCCGCCTTTTTCCGAGACGACGCCCTATGCGCCCAATTCACCCTATTCAGCCAGCAAGGCCGGTTCAGATCACCTGGTCCGGGCCTGGTTCCACACCTTTGGGTTGCCGGTGACAACCACGAACTGCTCAAACAACTACGGCCCCTACCAACACGGAGAGAAGTTTATTCCAACCGTCATCCGGTCGTGTTTGGAGGGAAAGCCCATCCCCGTTTACGGAGACGGAAGCAATATACGCGACTGGCTCTATGTCGAAGATCATTGCCGGGGCATTGACGCCGTCATCCGTCAGGGAAAGGCGGGGGAAGTGTATAACATTGGCGGTTGCAACGAGTGGTCGAATATCAATATCGTTCGGCTGATTTGTGAAATTCTGGATGACTTGCGGCCGTCAACAGAGCCTCACGAATCGCTCATCAGTTTTGTGACCGATCGCCCCGGGCACGACTGGCGCTATGCCATTGACAGCCGGAAGATCAGTGCGGCCCTTGACTGGAAACCACAGGAAACCTTCCAGTCCGGGATAGAGAAAACCATCCAGTGGTATTTATCTGCCAAGTGAGATAAATAATTTAACCGGTTGGAGTTTGTTTCCCGGCTTTCGACGATTCATGGCGGATGGGGATATCACCCTCTTCTAGCCGCTGATAGAGCCTGACCCTGACATCTTCTGTTTTTTGCATAAAGGCCGGAGACTTGCTCAACTGCCCCAGAAATGCCTGGGCTTCCATGCGGATGGCGGCGATGTTTTCCGGTGGCGGGATAAATTCTGCTTTTACGGCCTTGTCATGATCAAATGGAGCCGCCGGTTCGATGCGCCTCAGAGGAGGAAGGATGGTTCCCCTCTCGTTCACGATGATGACATCAGGGTTTTGCCCGGAAACAACAGGGGAGAAATGGCCATACCCTACGATCATCCGATATGTTTTCCCTGACCGGACAAAGGTTACCCTGTCTTTGAAAATCTTCACAATTCTGTACCCCTGCACCGAGTCCCCCTCCTTGAACCATAGCGAATGCTTCGCTGTTTCAGATTCCAGCTGGCTGTTCCAGTTAGCCAGAGGTTCAATCAGGACACTCTTTTCAGGTGGATTAATGACAGTGCCAGCCACGGAGAACGGGGGAAGATTTGCCTCACGCCCATTTCCCGCGGACGCCGGAAGATTCATAAACAGAGAGGAAATGAGGCAGAATACAATGGATATTGTTAGGATTCGGTACATAACTCTGTAACCGCCTATAACAGGATTTGGCCGATAAAGAACCAGCCATTACCCTGATTAACCTGCACGTCATAGATCATATTTCCGAAGATATCGAATCCGATAAAATTGAGCCAGTAGCTCAAGCCATCCGGTTCATTTCCCAAGGCCAGAAAGGATGGATTGGCAATGCTGTCCGAGTGCAGGGTGAAGATATCATTGTCTCCGGTTGTGGCGGTATCCCAGAAGATAAAGGCCAACTGATCGGGTCCCACAAATTGTGTGAAGGCCGTGGAGCCATCCGGAAAATTTACTATTGTGTTTGCCTCTACGCTGGTCATGGTTCCCAGACCCAGCAATACGGCAAAGATGAATGCGATTGCTTTACGTCTCATTTCAGACTCCTTGCTATGGGTTTCAGGAATGTCCTGGTTAGAGGCATTATATTTCCCCCAGCTGAATGGAGACTGAACACAATTTACACATCTTGACAGGTTCAAAAGAACAAAAATATTTCGAAGAGAGAAGATCGAGTGTCATGGCGGCCGCTGCATCCGTGTGTGCTAAAAACAGGGGAAACGGGCTATAATCCTAGAAAAAGCAGTTGGAAGTGCGTGCAGAGTGGAAGGTATTGATTCGGGGCATCCGTGCCCCTCTCCCTTCGGGCGGCTTGCAGCCGTCCAAACGGCTATCTTGCCCTTTT
>CAZQZF010000182.1:0-4309 GCA_964597745.1 uncultured Zetaproteobacteria bacterium | reverse complement strand
CGTTCGTGCTCTTGAACACGCCTCCCAACGTTCCGGCATAGAGAGTGGCGGGGGTGGCCGGATCAATGGCCAGGGCCTGGACGTCGGTGTCTGTCAGACCGGTGCTTATGGCCGTCCATTTGGCGCCGCCGTCAATGTTCTTGAACACGCCACCGCCCCACGTACCCGCATAGAGGTTGACGGGGGTGGTCGGATCAATGGCCAGGGTTCGAACTGTGCTACCATGTGAATCGTTGCCGGCAGCGGCAGGAGCGGGCATGACGAGCATGGGCGCGAGCACAAACACGGCTAGATGCATCATGGCTGCAAGCCCGGTTGAGATGATGTCTTTGCGTTTTCGATCAGCAATCCTTTTCACGCCAGATTGAGCGCTACACAAAACCAAATCGGACATACCATCTCCTATGGATAAATTTAAGGATTCTCTCCCAGACTGAGATAACAACACTATCGTAAAACAAAAAAGAGGAGGGTCAACAAAAAATCATGGAAAATCAAACAGGTATATTATCCTAGAATCCTCAGTTGGCAGCACCCGCATGGCGCAAGCTCTTGATTCGCTTTGCTAAACGGAAAAAACTCTTATCACCAATAAGGTGACGACGATTTTTTCCGTTACGCCCTTCAAATCACAAAAGGGCAAGATAGCCGTTTCATGGCGTACATCCATATACGCCACCCAAGGGCGAAAGCTCGTGCAATTGCGCTATCCTGCGCAATTGTGGACGGCTGCAAGCCACCCGAAGGGCGAGGGACATGTATGCCCAGAATCAATATTTACATCCTGCGCGCACTCCCAACTGAGGATTCTAGGATTATTCATAATATGACCGCCTTTGTGCAATATGCGGGCTGTAACGATTCAGATTTATGAGCGTCCGTGACAGAATTCAGTCCATTCGGAGATTGCCAGTGCCTGATTGCAGTGATAATGAACGCATAACCCGCCTGTTGTATGAAATGGCGATGCAGCGCGGCTGGTCTCCGCAAACGCTGGCAGCATACCGGTCCGATCTGATGGACTCCTGTGTCTTTATCCGTATACGGGGTAGAGACCTGTTCACGGCCACGGAGGATGATCTCCTTCATTATCTGGCGGGACTCAGGCGGCGCGGTCTGAAGGATGCCACGATACGGAGGCGGCGCAGCGCCCTTGCCGTATGGTTCATAAACCTGATTAACGAAAATATCCGTAGCGATAATCCTGTCCGATCCATTCCATCCCTGAGCCGAAGACGGAGCCTGCCAAAATTTCTCAGTGAGATGGATGTGGATGCCCTGCTTGCGGCCCCGAATGTCTCAACGGTTATCGGGCTACGTGACCGCTGCATGCTGGAGTTGTTGTACGCAACCGGGATGCGGGTCAGTGAACTGGTCAATCTGAGGCCTTCAAATCTGGATATGCCGGCCGGATGCCTTAGGGTCATCGGCAAGGGCAACAAGGAGAGGCTCATTCCATTTGGTGAAGAAGCGCAGTCATGGCTGGAGAAATATCTGTCGCAACGATCTTTGCGGAAAAGCAATCGGAGCAGCCCGTATTGTTTCCCTGGCCGCAACGGCAGGGCCATGACACGGCAAAATTTCTGGTATCGGATTCGATCTCTGGCCAAACAGGCCGGTATCTCCCCCTTGCCTTCTCCGCATACGCTCAGGCATGCCTTTGCAACGCATCTGCTGGACCACGGCGCCGATCTTCGCGCCGTGCAAATGCTGCTCGGCCATGCCAATATCAGCACGACCGAGATCTATACGCATGTCAGCCGTCTTCGACTGCGGGAGATGGTGAACAGGGTCCATCCTCTGGGAAAGGGATCAGTATAGATCGGAAGTCTTATCCTAGAAAAAGCAGTTGGAAGTGCGTGCAGAGTGGAAGGTATTGATTTGAAGGGCGTAATGAAAAAATGCGTCGTCACCTTGTTGGTGATAAGCATTTTCTTCATATAGCCAAGCGAATCAAGAGCTTGCGCTATGGATGTGCGGCCAACTGCTTTTTCTAGGCTTATTCGCCGCGGATAGATATCAGGGTTGGACGACCACCAGGATGACGATGACGATCAGGATAAGCGTCGGGAACTCATTGTAGAAACGATAAAATTTATGGCTATGCCGGTTTTCACCGCAGGCAAACCGGCTCACAACGCGACCATTGTGGAAATGATAGGCGACAAGCAGAACAACCAGCGCCATCTTGATCCAGAACCAGGCCTGATCCCGGACAATATCCCATTCTTCAACAGCCAACGCCAGGCCGAAGGCGACGGTCAGAAACATGGCCGGCATCATAATAAAGCGGTAAAGCTTGTGTTCCATAACGCAGAATTGCTCGTGCACGGGGCCAGCCGGGTGGCCGGCATGATAGACAAAGAGGCGCGGCAGATAAAACAGGCCGGCGAACCAGGACACCATGAAGATGATGTGAAAGGCTTCCAGCCAGGTCATGAATAATGCAGGCTAATTATTTCTGCTGTGGTTCAATCGCCACCACATCGGACAGTTTGACTTCAAGAACCTCGCCGCCTTCCGATCGAAAAAAGCCCCACTCCTCGCCATCCAGGACACGCCAGTCCACCGGCATGGCCATGACGGCATGGTGTTCGCCCAGGGTATCTTTATAGACAATCCGGCAGTGCTGATGAAGGACGGCTGCCGATTCAAACTGATCATGCAGGGGACAAGACATTTCCATACCCCGATTATAGTCAGAACATGGCGCCTCGTGCAAAACCCCGCACTGTATTTCCCCAAATCTATGTGGTGAATTCTTATCCGCGTTAATTTGCGCCCGACTCTTTCTTTGTGCCTTTGCGTCTCTGTGGTGAGTTTTTCTTGCCAACTCCCGAACCTGATTGGTTCCCGTTCACCTTGCGGTTAGAGTGCGCATTATGCGACGAATTGATCTAATTGAACCGTTCCGGGTGATGCAGCTGTTGGAAAGGGCCAAGGAACTGGAGGCCGAGGGTCGAACCGTTATACACATGGAGATCGGCGAACCCGATTTTCTGACGCCCGCCCCGATCATTGCCAGGGCGAAGGAGGTCCTGGATCGGGGAGACACCTTTTACACCCCTTCCACCGGTCTGCCGGAGCTTCAGCGGACTCTATCCGCCTGGTATGAAAGGGAATACGGCCTGGCTATCAATCATGAGCGGATCCTGATCACTCCGGGCACCTCCGGCGCCTTCAGCCTTTTGTACAGTGTCCTTCTGGATCCGGGGGAATCCGTGCTGCTACCGGATCCGGGTTATCCCTGCCAGCGCAATTTTATCCGTCTGGCCGGTGGCGAACCCGTCAACATCCCGGCCGGCCCGGCTGACCGCTATCATCTGAGTCCGGCCACGGTCAGTGAGAGGTGGGAGGGCAAGACGCGGGCAGCACTGGTTATTTCACCAAGCAATCCCACCGGCATCCTGATCGACCCTGATCAACTGGCCGCACTGGCGAAGATATGCCGCCAACGGGATGGATACCTGATCTCGGATGAAATTTATCACGGCCTCACCTATGAAAATCAAGCGGTCTGCGCACTCTCCTTTGATGATCGCGCCATCGTGGTGAACGGATTTTCCAAGCGCTGGGCCATGACCGGCTGGCGAATTGGCTGGATTATCGTGCCCGAGGATTTGATTGATCCCTGCCGGCGGGTCATGCAAAACATCTTTATTGCCGCGCCCACCTTGTCCCAGCATGCGGCCATCGCGGCGCTTGCGGCCGATGATGAGGTGGAGCGGATGCGCCTCGAATACGATCTGCGCCGCCGCTACCTTCTGGATGAACTGCCGAAGCTCGGCTTTGACATTGTCGTGGAACCCCAGGGCGCCTTTTATATCTACGCGAATGTTTCCAGGCTAACAGGCGATTCAAAGGCGTTCTGCTGGAAACTGCTGGATGAGGCGGGCGTGGCCCTGACGCCGGGGGAGGATTTCGGGCAATACCGGGCTGATGAACACCTGCGTATCTCCTATGCCAGCAACATCGAAAACTTGCGGGAAGGTACGCGCCGGATCCGTGAATTTCTGAAGCCCTGAAAAAGCAGAGATAGCCTCTAGTTATGACTCATCCCGCTTCCAATAAACTTGAAGGCCGGCCCGTTATTTTCGGAGAGGTCCTGTTTGACCTGTTTCCCGATAGTGCGGCTGAGCTTGGCGGCGCACCGTTCAATGTTGCCTGGCATCTGCAGGGGTTCGGCCTGCGGCCACTGTTCATCAGCCGGGTTGGCCGGGATGAAAACGGGAGGAAAGTGCTTGAGCGCATGCGGGAATGGGGCATGGACATCACCGGCATCCAACAGGACGGCCGATATCCCACGGGC
>CAZQZF010000181.1:0-4328 GCA_964597745.1 uncultured Zetaproteobacteria bacterium | reverse complement strand
TCACTGGAGAGCCCGCGATTACTTACCACCACCTTGACCGGGATTCCCATAAGCTCGGCATCCTTGAATTTGACGCCCGGGCGTTCCAGCCGGTCATCCCAGAGGACTTCAATGCCTGCTTCGGAAAGCTGATCATAGATCTGACTGGCAGCATTCTGCACCGTCTGGTCCTTTCCAATAGGGATGAGAGAAACCTGGAATGGCGCCAGTTGGATCGGCCAGCAGATCCCGGCGTCATCGTGACATTGCTCCACCACCGCGGCAACCAGACGGGAAATGCCAATCCCGTAACAACCCATGGTGGCAATGGCCCGTTTTCCATCTTTATCCTGGAATGCAACCTCCATCGGCCGGGCATAACAGCGCCCCAGTTCGAAGATGTGCCCGACTTCAATCCCCCGGCTTAATTCAATATTTTCACCGCACCTTGGACACAAGTCACCAGCCCGAACCCTGCGAACGTCCACAAAGATCGCCTCCGGAACATCCCTGGCCATATCCAGACCCGTAACATGGGTATCTCGTCTGTTGGCGCCCGCCACCAGACCGGCAGCCCCGTTCAGACTGCAATCGGCCAGAACTTTCGCGCCGATCCCTTGCGGACCGGCAAATCCGGTAGCCGAACCCAGGTCTGTGATCTGTTCATCCTCAGCCAGAAAGACCTCTTCGGCCTTAAGCGTCCGCAAGAGCTTCACTTCCTGGACCTGATCATCGCCACGCACACAGACCGCTACGACCGTTCCGTTATCAGGACCGCCCGACACCTGATATAGCATGGTCTTCACAAACAGGGAGGGATCGCAACTGAGATGGGCGGCAACATCTTCTACCGACTTCAGACCAGGCGTGGAGACCTCCGTAAGGATGGATGCGCCGCCATTGGGTTGCGGGCGATTTCCCGCCGCCATCTCCACATTGGCCGCATAATCGCACGAACTACAGTGGGCGATTTCATCCTCGCCGGAATCGGCCAGGACATGAAACTCATTAGAGCTACTGCCGCCGATGGCGCCGGTATCAGCCTCCACCGCCCGGAATTTCAGCCCCAGCCGAGTAAATATGCGTGTATAGGCATCAAACATATTCCGGTATTCACGAGCCAGATCGGCATCATCCGCATGAAAGGAGTAGGCATCCTTCATGACAAATTCGCGCCCGCGCATCAGGCCAAATCGGGGCCGAACCTCATCGCGGAACTTGCTCTGAATTTGATAAAGATTGATTGGCAGCTGACGGTAGGAGCGGAGTTCGCGACGTATCAGATCGCAGATGACTTCCTCATGCGTCGGCCCCAGGCAGGAGTCATGATCGTGACGATCGGTAAAGCGCAACAGTTCCCTGCCATATTTATTCCAGCGGCCGGATTGCTGCCAGAGCTCGGCCGGTTGCACCATGGGCATCAGAAGCTCCTGGGCGCCGGCCCGGTTCATCTCCTCGCGTACGATCTGCTCAATCCTGCGCAGCACCCTCAGGCCGAGTGGCAGAAAATCGTACACGCCGCTGGTGACGCGGCGAATGAAGCCGGCCCGGAGCAGAAGTTGATGAGAAACCACCTCCGCCTCGGCAGGCACATCCCGAAGCGTCGGGGCAAATAGTTGTGAATAGCGCATAAGCCGAAGCATACCGGTCTGTCTCAGGGCATGGTAGCCCGGGGTTCATCAAGTTATTCAAAGAAGTCAATTACGATCTTCTTGCAGACCCTGCAACAGTCGTTGATGGATATTGTCAAACCCGCCGTTGGACAGGACAAGAATATAGTCGCCGGAAACAGCATGATGTGTGATATGCCGGACAATAGCCTCCGCATCCGGTAATACCTGCGCATGCTCACCAATTGCCTTGCAGACTGCATGCACTCCCAGCACATTCCCGGGTTCCAGATTACGCCGGGATGGGGGTGTAAAAATGACAAAATCCACCCCCCCGAAGCATTGGGGCAACCGCTCCTCATGAACTCTGCTGCGCATGGTATTGGAACGGGGTTCTACCACAACCCACAAACGCCCTTTGTTGTGCATGGATGCCCTGGCTGCCGCAACTACGCCGCCAATCGCCGTCGGGTGATGGGCAAAATCATCAAAGACCTTCACGCCCCTGGCCTCGCCCACCAGGGTCATGCGCCGGCGAATGCCCTCAAATGTTTTAAAACCTCTTAGAATATTTGCAGCTGAGATACCAAGAGTCCAGGCAGCGGCGGCAACAGCACAGGCATTGGAAACTTGATGAAGCCCCAGCATTCGCCAACCGGTTTCAAGAAACTGGCTGCCCTCATACCAGAGGCGGAATCGGCTGCCATCATCCATTAAAGGTTCCCACTCCCAGGTTGCTTGTCTTTTCCCCCACTCGGCAAAGCTGATTCGGGGCGTCCAACACCCCCTTTTCAGAACCCGTGCGAGATTAGCGTCCTCCGAGTTGACAATAATGCATCCGCTTGCCGGTACGGTTCGAATAAGGTGGTGAAACTGTGTCTCGATGGCGGCAAGATCCGGAAAGATATCGGCATGATCGTATTCGAGATTATTCAGAATCAATGTTCGCGCATGGTAATGCACAAATTTTGATCGTTTGTCGAAAAAGGCCGTATCGTATTCATCACCTTCCAGAATAAAATACTTGCCCTCGCCCAACCGGGCGCCGCCATCAAAATTCTCCGGCACGCCGCCGATCATGAAACCGGGAGCTTCGCCTGCCGATGCAAGAACATGGGCCATGAGGCTTGCCG
Organism: uncultured Zetaproteobacteria bacterium; assembly: GCA_964597745.1. Lineage (GTDB taxonomy): Bacteria > Pseudomonadota > Zetaproteobacteria > Mariprofundales > Mariprofundaceae > CAYLYU01. The sequence continues at coordinate 1,606 of CAZQZF010000181.1, read as the reverse complement.
TCGATGTCTTGCCATGCGTGCCTGCCACCACTACGGCATGTCTGCCAGGCAGAATGTATCGTTCGATAAACTCTGGGCCGGACATAAAGGACAGACCCGAGTTCAGAACCGCCTCGACCTCGGGATTGCCCCTGGATATGGCATTGCCAATCACGACCGCATCCGGGGCAGGGTTAAGATGCGATGCGTCATACCCCTCAAGGATGGGAATGCCCTGGGCAGCCAGAAAATCGGACATCGGCGGATAAACACCTATATCCGATCCGGTGACGCGGAATCCGAGGTCAATGGCCAGTCTGGCAATGGCGGCCATGGCCGTGCCACAGATACCAAGGATATGAATGTGGCCACCCGGTTTTAATATTCGCAACTGCTACCTCCATATAATTTCTCAGAAGTCACCATCATAGCCCAACTCGGAGTAGCTAGAATTGAAGAGGATTCAACCACAAAGGCACCAAGACACAAAGCAGATAAAACATAAATCAATCCTCCCTATTCTTCGTGCTGTTATGCTACAGTCTTTCCATTATCTGCGTTAATCAGCGTCTAATTCTTCTTTGTGCCTTGGCGTCTTTGTGGTGAAATATCTTGTACGTTGCACTAGATTCCAGAGGTAAGAGATTTTATGCAAGCCTGCCTGCCAACGATTGAGATCGAAACCCGTCCGAACCCTGACGCCAGTATCATCTGGCTGCACGGTCTGGGGGCGGATGGGCACGATTTTGAACCTATCGTGCCCGAACTGAACCTGCCAAACGACCTGGCCGTGCGTTTTGTCTTTCCACATGCCCCATCCATACCGGTCAGCATCAACGGGGGTTATATCATGCCGGCATGGTATGATATCAGGCAGACGGAACTGGGTATTGAGCAGGATGAAGAGGGCATCCGGCAGTCGGCCCGATCCATCGAAATGCTTATCGAACGGGAGCAGATGCGCGGGGTTGTAACTGATCGGATCATACTGGCTGGATTTTCGCAAGGTGGCGCCATGGCGCTTCATGTCGGGCTAAAGACTCAGGCAGGTGTCGGCAATATCATCGCCCTGTCGGCCTATCTGCTGTTACCCGAACAGATTAAGTCCGGGGATCAGGCAACACGTCCGACTTCCATATTCATGGCCCATGGTATCAATGATCCGGTTGTCCCCTTTGAGCTTGGGGATGCAGGCCGCAGGCAACTTCTCGGGTTGGGACACTCGGTTGAATGGCATACCTATTCCATGCAGCACACAGTCTGCCCCGAGGAGACCCGGGCCATCGGCGTCTGGCTTAAACGAATTCTGAGAAAACCCTTAAAGCGAAGCCAACATCATCTCCGATAGCGCCGGGTAGGTGAGTTTCCGCTACACGGATGGGGAGACCGGAGAAGTACGCGCCAAAACACTTCCGGGTGTCGAGTGTCTACTTTGTCAGCCTTCATCCTTTTGAGGATGGCAATGGCTGTATCGCCCGGGCCTTATCTGAAAAGGCCTTGGCGCAAAGCCTGAAACAGCCGACTTTGATTGCCCTGTCTCAGGTCATTGAAAATTTTTGAATCGAAGTTGACATTATCCTAGAAAAAGCAGTTGGAAGTGCGTGCAGAGTGTAAGATGTTGATTTGA
>CAZQZF010000180.1:0-4355 GCA_964597745.1 uncultured Zetaproteobacteria bacterium | reverse complement strand
AATCATAATCCGCGTGTCCGGGGTTCGAGTCCCTGAAGCGCCACCAGAAAAGCTAGTAATATCAAGGAAAACAAAGGGTCAGGCTTAACGGCCTGGCCCTTTCCCTTTGTTTGTTGCCCACACTTGACCCGTTGGTTGGGCCGATTGTGCTACAGGATATACCGGCTCAGATCCTCATTTTCACTGATGTCCTTGAGTTGTTTGCGGACGTAGGCTGCGTTCACGGTTACTTTCTTTTTCGCTTGATCCGGGGCATCAAAACTGATCTCTTCAAGGACATGTTCCAGCAGGGTATGAAGCCTGCGGGCGCCGATGTTTTCTGTATGCTCATTAACATGAGCAGCCAGCCTGGCCAGTTCACGTATGCCGTCATTGCTGAATTTTACCTCAACCCCTTCTGTTGACAGCAGGGCCTCATACTGCCGGGTCAGGGAGGATTCCGGTTCGACCAGGATACGGCGGAAATCATCTTCGGTAAGGGCATGTAGCGTAACCCGGATGGGCAGTCGACCCTGTAGTTCCGGCGCCAGATCAGATGGCTTGGCGAGATGAAAGGCGCCCGCGGCAATAAACAGGATATGATCGGTGCGTACCGGTCCGTAACGAGTGTTGACCGTAGTTCCTTCCACCAGGGGCAACAGATCCCTTTGCACGCCTGCGCGCGACACATCCGCACTGCCGCTAGCCCCGCTTTGCTGGGTGATTTTATCCAGTTCATCCAGAAAAATAATGCCATCGTTTTCCGCCCGGCTGATGGCTTCCTGTTTGATGCGATCCATATCCAGCAGTCGATCCGCCTCTTCCTGTTTGAGGTATTCCATTGCTTCTCTGACCGGCATGCGTTTGTGCTTGCGTTGGCCGGCAATGAGGTTGCCGAACATATCCTTAAGATTCAGGTCGATCTCCTCATTGCCCTGACCCGTAAAGACCTCCAGAACAGGATTCCGGGGCGAGCTGGCAACCTCAATCTCCACCTGCCGTTCATCCAGTTCTCCGTCTCTGAGACGCAGACGCATCTTTTCACGGGAGGCCTCGTGGCTGGCGCTTTTGTGGTCCGCGGGAACAGGCCCGCTGGGTTGAACCGGATGCGGAATGAGAATGTCGAGCAGCCTTTCTTCGGCCGCTTCCTCGGCTCGGGCCTGAACCTGAATCAGATATTCTTCGCGCACCATTTTGATGGAGGAATCCACCAGATCACGGATTATGGATTCAACATCACGGCCAACGTAGCCGACCTCGGTAAATTTTGTGGCCTCAATCTTGACAAACGGCGCCTTGGCCAGCCTGGCCAGACGGCGGGCAATCTCAGTTTTTCCGACCCCGGTTGGTCCGATCATCAGGATATTCTTGGGCGTGATCTCTTCATGCATCGGCGATGGAACCTGATTTCGGCGCCAGCGGTTCCTGAGCGCTACGGCGACGGCGCGTTTGGCCTCATTCTGTCCGATAATAAACCGGTCCAGTTCGCTGACAATTTCACGCGGCGTCATGGTCTCACTCACTATTTTTTCTCCGTTGACAGGGTCTCGATCCGGATTTCCGTATTGGTGTAGATACAGATTTCAGCCGCGATTCGCATGGCTTCCTTGACAACATCCCGAGCGGAAAGATCACTGTGCCGCAAAAGCGCGGTGGCAGCGGACCGTGCATAGGCCCCGCCTGAGCCGATGGCCAGAACGCCTTCATCCGGTTCCAGAACCTCGCCGGAACCGGAAACCAGCAGGGTGCGTTCAACATCCGCCACGATCATCATCGCTTCAAGTTTTCTTAGATAACGATCCGTGCGCCATTCTTTGGCAAGGCTTACGGCGGCGCGGGTAAGGCTGCCGCTATGTTCATCCAGCTTGCCTTCAAAACGCTCAAACAGATTCAACGCATCAGCAGTGGAGCCGGCAAAGCCTGCTAAAATGCTGCCATTTCTCAGGGTGCGAACCTTTCGGGCACCATGTTTGACCACGGTATCGCCTAGCGTGACCTGCCCATCCCCGGCGATGGCTACTTCCTTGCCCTTACGCACACAGCAGATAGTTGTAGCGTGCATTGATTACCTCATTTATTGTATTTTGAAAAATCATAATCATCGCGCCCATGCATGGCGCCTTTACGATTTCATCATCGATGATTGTTGTTCAAAGAGCCGCGTATCCTAACCCGGATCTTTCATAAATTCATCCGTGCCGCAATGATCCAGGAAAGATACTGAAAAATTCCATCGGCGTCATTTCAAAAGATTGACGAAAACAGCGCTGAAACGTAAGTTGCGCCGCCTTGTACGTGTTATGTGTATCGTCGGGGCGTAGCGCAGCCTGGTAGCGCATCTGCTTTGGGAGCAGAGGGTCGGAGGTTCGAATCCTCTCGCCCCGACCATTTTGGTATGACGGGAGTAATAATGCCTATGCGTTGCACCTGTATGCGTGCGTTTACGCACGGTCAGGCGCAGGCAGGTGGACTTTTTACGACTTTATCGTGATAGCCACCGCTGGTATGCGCCTGTAGCTCAACAGGACAGAGCATCGGCCTTCTAAGCCGAGGGTTGCAGGTTCGAGTCCTGCCAGGCGCGCCAGTTGTTTCCGTTAGATTTATTGCTGTCCTGCAATAAATCAGTGACGAAAGGTAAAAATGCGATTTTGCCTATCTTACAAATCAACAACTTACGTTGCTGATTTGATTCGCGGCATCTTGTCGCTCACCTTTCAGGCAGGCTTTGCCTGTCCAATTCGGCTATCCTGCCGGATTGTGGCAAGCCATTCATGGGCTTGCACGGAAGCGCCGAATTATTCAGCGCTTCATTAGGGGATGATGGTGGACGTAGCTCAATGGTAGAGCCCCGGCTTGTGGTGCCGGATGTTGTGGGTTCGAGTCCCATCGTCCACCCCAGTTGCATGCCTGCGCGCGATGCGTAGCATGGCGCCGGGCCGTTAGCTCAGCTGGCAGAGCAGCGGACTCTTAATCCGCGGGTCGTCGGTTCGATCCCGACACGGCCCACCAGATAAATTTCGGAGGTATTGATTTATGGCAACCGTGATTCGCCTGCAAAGGGGTGGCCGCAAGAAGCAACCATTTTATTCTATCGTGGTTATGGATTCCAGAAACCGCCGTGATGGCGCTTTCATTGAGAAACTTGGATATTTCGATCCATGCAAGGATCCGGACGTTCTCAAGATCGACATTGATCGCGTACAGGCATGGAAGGAACAGGGAGCGCAGGTCTCCCAACGGGTGGCCAGCCTGGTTGCCATGGCTTCTGCCAACAACTAGTTCGTTAATCCATATTGGCGACATCCTTGGACCGCATGGCATCAAGGGTGTCCTGAGAATCTATTCATTTACCCGCCCATTGACCGGCATTGCAAAGTATCGGCACTGGAAAATCGGCAAAACCAAACATTCAAATCAGAGTTACCGGGTGCGCCGTTGCTGGCAGCACGGCAGGAGCATCCTGGCTGAACTGGAGGGCGTCGGCAGTAGTGAGGATGCCATGGCCTTGAAGGGCGCCGGGATCTGGGTTAACCGCGGTGACATCTCTCTTTCCGAGGGAGAATATCTATGGGTGGAATTGCAAGGATGCCGCGTTTACAGTGATGAGGGTGGAATGCTCGGTATTGTTTCCAGCCTGCAAGAATATGGCGCACAGGATGTCCTGTGCATCGGCACGGAAGAGGGCGCGCCACGGCAGGGGGAGTGGATGCTGCCATTTACTGAAGAGGTGGTGCTCGCAGTCGATCTGCAGGCGCGCCGGATTGATGTGCACCTTCCCGATGGAATAGACGCATGTTTCACGCCCAGATCCTGACACTTTTCCCTGATTTTTTTGATTCAGCCCTGGCTTGCTCGATCCCGGCCAGAGCCATCAGGGCAGGTATCGTTCAGGTGGATTATCTGGATATTCGCGATTTTGCTACAGACAGACACAGGAGAGTGGATGATTCACCCTATGGCGGTGGCCCGGGCATGGTCATGAAACCGGAACCGGTTGTGGCTACCATTCGCGAAGCCCGCAAACGCGATCCGGACAGCCGTGTGATCATGCTCTCTCCATTTGGCGAGGTGTTTACCCAGGAGAAAGCGAGGGAATATGCAGCTCTGCCGGGGCTGACACTGTTGTGCGGTCGCTACGAAGGTTTTGATGAGCGCATTGCCACTTATGTGGATGAGCGGGTTTCCATGGGTTGCTACATACTTTCCGGTGGTGAGCCCGCGGCCATGTGCATGCTGGATGCCATAATCCGGCTTTTGCCCGGGGCGCTGGGAGATTCACAATCCGCCGAGCAGGATTCTTTCTCGGTGGAAACAGGGTTTGATTGGCCGCAGTACACACGCCCGGAAGAATTTGAAGGCAAACATTTCGCCGGCGT
>CAZQZF010000179.1:0-4366 GCA_964597745.1 uncultured Zetaproteobacteria bacterium | reverse complement strand
AGGCCCTGCTTAGGAAACGAGCCCGGCAGTTTGGGACCCCCATATTGTATGTCAACCCGGTTGGTGGTCAGGATGAGGTGGTTTTTGACGGTGGCAGCCATGCGGTGGATGCCGATGGAATGCTGCTGGCGCGGGCGCCGATGTTTGAGTCCGCATGTATTAGCGTCGATCTTGCTGATTTGGCGCCAACGGAAATAGCGGTCATGCCGGAACCCATTGAGCAGATTCGTCTGGCGCTGGTTACGGGGGTCAGGGATTATGTGCGCCGCAATGGCTGCAGGCAGGTTTTGCTGGGATTGTCCGGCGGTGTTGATTCGGCGGTAACAGCGGTGGTCGCCGTTCAGGCCCTGGGCGTGGAGAATGTGCTGGGAGTGTTGATGCCTTCATGTTTTTCGAGCGAACATTCCGTTTCCGATGCCCATGATCTTGCCGGGAATCTGGGTATTGAGACGGTTACGCTTCCCATTGATCCACCGGTCTCTGCCGTTGAACGGATATTGGCGGAACCGTTTGATACAATGGGTTTGAGCGAACGGGACGTCACAGAAGAGAATATTCAGGCCCGTGTTCGTGGCCTGTTACTGATGGCGATTTCGAACAAGACCGGCCGCATGTTGCTGTCAACTGGAAACAAGAGTGAAATGGCCGTGGGTTACGCCACCCTGTATGGCGATATGGCCGGTGGATTTGCGGTGCTGAAAGATGTGTATAAGATGCAGGTCTTTGAACTGGCTAACCACATTAACAGGAAGGGGATACGGATACCGGAAAACAGCATCAGCAAGCCGCCATCGGCGGAGTTGCGACCAGATCAGAAGGATTCTGATTCACTGCCGGATTACACAGTTCTGGATGCAATCCTGAAGGCCTACATCGAAGACAGGATGCGACCGGATGATATTGTTAGCCAGGGATTTGATGGGAGCGCTGTAAAGCGGATTGTCGGCATGCTGCACCGGGCTGAATACAAGCGTAGGCAGGCCCCGCCTGGAGTGAAGATCACGCAAAAGGCCTTTGGCAGGGACCGGCGTTATCCCATTACGCATGGTTTTCGGGATTGGCTGGCTCAAGTATGATGGGGTCGTAAAAAGAGATTTAAGCAGGAGGAATAAATGAAGAAAATTGAGGCGGTGATCAAACCTTTCAAGCTGGATGATGTCAAGGATGCCCTGGCGGACATTGGCATCCATGGTATGACCGTCACCGAGGTCAAGGGCTATGGCCGACAGAAGGGGCATACCGAACTCTACCGTGGAGCGGAATACATGGTGGATTTCCTGCCCAAGGTGAAGATCGAGATCGTGGTTGCCGCGGAGCGTTCGGAGCAGGCTGTTGAGACGGTTGTTCAGGCCGCTCGGACGGGTAAGATTGGCGATGGCAAGGTCTTTGTTTCGCAGATTGAGCAGACCATCCGCATTCGTACCGGTGAACGTGATAACGATGCGATTTAATCCTTTATCAAAATAACAACTTATTAAAAAGGAGGAAAATAAAAATGAGCGATGCAATAAAAAATGTCTTTGATATGGTCAAAGAGCACGAGGTTGAATTTGTTGATATGCGGTTCACGGATACCCGGGGCAAGTGGCAGCACGTTAGCTTTCCAATCAGTGAATTGAGTGAGGACAGCTTTACGGACGGTTTTGCCTTTGACGGTTCATCCATTGCCGGCTGGTGTGATATCAATAGTTCCGATATGGCAATCATTCCGGACCCGGAGACAGCCAAGATTGATCCATTTGTTGAGGCGTCAATCCTGGTGCTGATTGGCCAGATTATCGATCCACTGACTGGTCAGGACTATAACCGGTGCCCGCGGCAGGTGGCGCAGCGCGCCCTGAGCTATATCCGTTCAGTCGGCATTGCCGATACAGCTTATTTCGGCCCTGAGCTGGAGTTTTTCATCTTTGACGGCGTGCGTTATCACAATGATATGGGCGGCTGCGGTTACGAGATTGAATCCGAAGAGGCGGCCTGGAACTCAAACAGGAACTATGAGGGCGGCAACACCGGCCATCGGCCGAAGGTCAAGGGCGGCTATTTCCCGGTGCCGCCGGTGGACTCCCTGTTCGAGATTCGTAACGATATGTCCCTGGTCATGACTGATCTCGGCATCCGTATGGAGTGTCATCACCATGAAGTGGCAACGGCAGGTCAGTGTGAAATGACCATGCGTTTCGGTGAGTTGATTAATATTGCCGATCAATCCCAGTGGTACAAATATGTGGTGCATAACGTGGCTGATGCGCATGATAAGACCGCCACATTTATGCCGAAGCCCATCTTCAATGACAATGGCACCGGCATGCATACGCACCAGTCCATCTGGAAGGATGGTAAGAATCTGTTCGCGGGCGATAAATATGCAGGCCTGTCGCAACTGGCCCTGTATTACATTGGCGGCATCATTAAGCATGCCAGGGCAATCAATGCCTTCGCCAATGCCAGCACAAACTCCTACAAACGCCTGGTGCCGGGCTTCGAGGCGCCGGTAATGCTGGCCTATTCGAATCGCAACCGCTCGGCCTCGATTCGCATCCCGATCTCTCCGGACAAGGGCCGTCGCATCGAGGTGCGTTTTCCCGATCCGACCGCCAATCCGTATCTTGCCTTCACGTGCATGCTGATGGCCGGTCTGGATGGTATCGCCAACAAGATCGATCCGGGCGATCCATCGGACAAGAATCTGTATGACCTTCCACCCGAAGTTGAAAAGGGCATACCGACAGTTGCGCCGGACTTTGAGTCGGCGCTGAACGCCCTGGATGCGGATCGTGACTTTCTGAAGGTCGGCGGCGTCATGGATGACGACATGATCGACGCCTACCTTGAACTGAAGATGGAAGAGGTCAATGAGATGAAGTTGCGTACGCATCCCTATGAAATGGAGATGTACTATTCAGTCTGATTCATTAGCAAGCAACATATGCAAGGGTCGCCCAGTGGGCGGCCCTTGTTGATTCTAGGTGCCTTCTATTTGCAGCTAATGGTACACTTGCAACCTGCAATTTTCCTTAAGTTAGCTACATTCGTTTCTGATACATTTTTATTACACCAGCCTCAAAATACTCATATAATAAAAAAGATTTATATTGCCCCCCCCCCCCCGCAGGGTCTACCTTCCATATATAATAGGGTTTTAACGCTTATTCCTTACGGCAACATGAATGGTATAAGCGCAAGGAGGGCATCATGGCAAGGGCGAAAAACAAGACGGCAAACAGGCATGTGTCTCTGCCCAAGGTTTCATCCCAAATCAGTGGGTTGGATGATATCCTGGAGGGGGGATTCCCCGAGGCCAGAACCACACTGATCAGCGGTGGTCCCGGATCAGGCAAGTCAGTTATCGGCCTTGAATTTCTTTATCGTTCAGCCCATGCAGGTGAGCCGGCTATTTTAGTTACCTTCGAGGAGCGTGCCAGCGAGGTAAAACAGAATGCCCTGACCATGGGCTGGAATCTCGATGCACTTGAACAGACGGGAAAGTTCTTTGTCCTGGAGGCAAAAGTTGATCCGGCCATGATACTGGCGGGAGATTTCAATTTTCAGGGGTTGCTTGCAATTATCGCTGGCAAGGCTTCGGCGATGGGCGCGAAACGCATCGTCATTGACGCCATTGATATATTGCTCCGCCTGTTTGATGATCCAGTACGTGAACGCAATGAAATGTATTTGCTGCACGACTGGCTGAAGGATGTGCAACTGACAGCACTGCTGATCGTCAAGACCTCATTCCATGAGGTTTCCACCGCCCGCTTTGCATTCCTCGATTTTATGGCCGAGACAGTGATCCATCTTGATCACCGCATCGTCGATCAGATTGCCACGCGCCACCTTCGAGTTCTGAAATACCGTGGTTCCGGATTCGGAAGTAATGAATATCCCTATGTCATCACCAGTACGGGCATCTCGGTTATTCCGGTTTCCAGGCTGGCGCTGTCACACCTGCCGATGGGCGACAGATTCTCCACGGGCATCGAAAGACTGGACGCCATCACCGGCGGGGGTTTCCGGAAAAACTCCAGCATCATGATTGCCGGCCCAAGCGGGACCGGCAAGACAACGCTCGCGAGTTGTATAGCCAAGGCAGCTTGCCAGCGGGGTGAGCGCTTTCTTTACATCAACCTTGAGGAATCCGAACAGGCGATGGTGGAGAGTATGCGTAGTCCGGGGCTGAACCTTGGCCCTTCGATCAAGGCGGGCAAGCTCAAGATTATGACCGCCATGCCGGAATCCATGGGGGCGGAAGAACATTTGATATCCGTTATACAAGCAATCGATGCCATGCAGCCTGATTATCTGGGCCTTGATGCAACCACCTCTTGCGAGCGAATGGGCACGAAACAGGCATCCTTTGGTTTTATTA
>CAZQZF010000178.1:0-4403 GCA_964597745.1 uncultured Zetaproteobacteria bacterium | reverse complement strand
AGCGAATCAAGAGCTTGCGCTATGGATGTGCGGCCAACTGCTTTTTCTAGGTTCAATGATCAACACCGGCTTCCGCTGGCATGTGCGTGCTTACTGCGACAAGCGCAAGGGGTTCAGAGACTTTAATCTCGGCAGAATTCTGCAGACGCCAACCAATGCGGCCTCCGCGCCGAATGCCGCGGCCATTGAAAACGACAGCCAGTGGAACAGGTTCGTAGATATCACCCTGATCCCCAATGCCTCGCTATCCGGCAGCCAACAACGCCTGCTGGAGAAGGAGTTCGATATGGTCGATGGAAGGCTTGTGATCCATTCACGGGCATCGCTGGTGCATTATATGCTGCAACGCTACCAGATCGACCCGGAGCATCTGGATAACCCGCCGGCAGCGCAACTCCTGGCGGTGAAGGATAGCCGATCCGTTGCAGAGTTCCTGTTTTCCAATGGAAGAAGGGAGTAAGAGAGACGCCACCCTTTTCCCTTTAAGGAAGCCTCTTATCTCCTCTGCGAACCTCCCCGACCTCCGCCTGCCTGTGCGTGAACGCACGCAGACAAGCAGTGAAAGTGCTAGCCTTTGTTCACCCTATATCTCGGCTCCCTCCCAATTAATCAGCTTAGGTGCCTGAGTTCGTATTCCGCGCATCCCTGCCACACCTGCAGCGTGACATTGGCGGCTAATTGTTGAAATGGGTATCTATATCTTCACTCTGATGAATGATCCCCAGGACTTCAATACCACCTTCAGCACAGTGATAAAAAATGTTGTGCCGTCCTTCCGGGAAGCTGATATATCCCTCTTTGACATCATCTCTCTTTTTACCCAACGCAGGGTTATTGGCCAGCCATTCGAGCCGTTTCTGTAATAGCGCTATATATTTGCTGGCTTGTGCTTTTCCCCATTGGGCCATGGTGTAGTCCCGAATACTGAGAATATCCTGTTGCGCTGATTCAGAAAGATTGTAAAAGGCCATCAGATTTATTTCTGATCCAACTCCTGAAAGAAGGTGCGGCCATCCACCGTTTGGCCTCTATCGAGCTGGATCTCTCCAATAGAGAGCCTCGCCCTTAATCGCTCAAGTTTAAACTGCTTGTACTCTTCGGCCGACATAACCACGGCAACAGGCCGCCCATATTTTTTGATGCTTACAGGCTCACGCTGTACTGTGTCCATGAGTTCGCCGAAATGTATCTTGGCTTCTTTGGCTGCAATAGATTGCATTATTTCACCCCTTTAAAGCGATTACTTTGATCATAATAATTACTTTAGAAAAGTTATCAATAGTTTCAGCCCGCATATTGCATGAAGGATTTGGGATTCAGGGTTGAGCAGGCATCCATGCCCTACCCTGCGGGCGGCTGTCCTGCCTTTTTGTGATTCGCTTTGCTAAACGAAAAAACTCTTATCACCAACAAGATGGCAGCGATTTTTCCAGTTACGCCCTTCAAATCACTCCGAGATGGCGCTGGAAGATCGCGAATAAATTACAACCAGACCACCCGGCGCCCCTCAAGACGAAAACCTTCCCTTACCATCCGCCTGAGCGTGGCCGGGTAGAGCCTGTGCTCTTCTCCGTGGATGCGCTGGTGCAGGGAGTCCACCGTATCATCATCCAGCACCGGCACTGCCGCCTGCGCCAGGATTGGACCCCCATCGACAACCTCATTGACCAGATGGATCGTGCAGCCAGTGATTCTGGCCCCGTGTTCAAGGGCATCTCTGACTGCATGTCCCCCCGGAAAAGCGGGTAGAAGGGCCGGATGTATATTAACAATGCGGTTGCGGAAACGGGTCACAAACGGAGCGGAGAGAATCCGCATATAGCCGGCCAGTACAATCCATTGACAGCCGGACGCCTCGATATGCTCCGCGCAGGCGGTATCAAAGGCCTCACGACCCGCATACTCCTTCGGATTCAAGCTAATCACTTCGGGTACGCCGGCCGCATGTCCGATCTCCAGCGCCCCGGCATCCGGCTTGTCGGACAGAAGCAGCCGCACATCCACCGGGCATTCATCTCGTGCCACTGCCTGCAAAATAGCCCTCAGATTACTGCCCCTGCCCGATGCCAACACGGCGATTGTGTTTGCGTTCATCTGCATCCCGCCCCATCGAAAAAACGTGTGAAAGTATGCACATCTTCACGCGGCGTGCGATAGCTGTTTACCTTCGCGTCCGCATCCTCATAACCCAGCGCCATGCCGCAGATCAGGATAGACTCCTGCGGGTAGCCGAGCGCCTGCTTGACGATCTCTGGATATTCACCAAGTGCTGCTTGCGGACACGTGGCCAGCCCATCTTCGACCGCAGCCAGCATCAGCGATTGCAGAAACATACCAAAATCCATGAATGAACCGGTGGCCAGGCCTTTGTCCATGAAGAAGAATAGTGCTACCGGCGCATCAAAGGCGCGATAGTTGGCCGCCCACTGTTCAAGCCTGCGCGCCTTCTCCTTACGCCCGATATGCAAAGCCGAATAAAGCTGCATACCGCAGGCCACACGGCGTTCCCGATAGGGGCTGAACCATTGTTCAGGATAATATGGATAGTCCGCCTGGCCGCGTTTACCGGAACGAAATGCCGCTTCCATCTTTTCCTGGATGTTCTGCTTCTTGCGGCCGGTCACAATAGCCACCTGCCACGGCTGGGTATTGGCCCCGCTCGGCGCATGCCGCGCCGCATCCAGCACCCTCTCGATCAGATCACGATTAACCGGCCTGTCCAGAAAGGCGCGTGTGGATTTTCGCTGGATCAGGGCATCGCGCACGTTCATCCTGGCATGAACGCTTTTATCAGGGTTCTTCCTCAAACAGGCCATGCGGCATGGCCACCAGCACTGAACAGGGGGCATGACGGACAACACGTTCCGCCGTCGATCCAATCAACAAGGTTTCGATGGCGCCTTTCTGGCCGTGACGACCGATCACAATCAGATCGGTGGGCAACGTTTCAGCAAACCGGCAAATTGCTTTTGCCGGTTTGTCCATCGATTCTTCCAGATGGGTGGTAACGGCGAATCCGGCTGCCTGGGACTGTTTCTGGATGTTTTTCTTTGCCGCATCCCTTTGTACTTTAGAGATCTCTTCCGGGTTTGGCAGAAAGATCTGGTCCATATCAAGGTATGCAACCGGTTCCAGAATATGCAGGAGGTGGACTTCGGCTTCGTATTGGGCCGCCAGGACACCCGCCCGACGCAGGGCCTCAGTGGACTGGTCGGAAAAATCCGTTGGTACGAGAATTTTACCATGTCTGATCATATTCTTGTCATTCCTCGCCAAGCTAACCGCAGGTTCCAGTAAGTATAGCAGATGTCTATCAGTAATTGGAGTCCATGGGTATCTTTTTTACGATGTGGCCTTAGTCCGAATATTGCACGAGGTCTTCGATTTTCTGTCGAATCTGATCGCGTACGCGGCGAAACTCGACCATGATCTCCTCCTCGCTTCCGGTAGCCTTGGTCGGATCGGAAAAAGGCCAATGCTCACGTTTTCCCAGAATAGACGCAACAGGGCAACGGACATCAGCATGACTGCACACAGTCACCAGAAGATCAATAGTTTTGAATAATTCCGGATCGAGGATTTTCGATTTCTGACCTGAAATATCCACGCCTGCCTCCGCCATCACGGCGACGGCGCGCGGGTTAAGGCCATGCGCCTCGATGCCGGCGGAACAGGCTTCAAATCGATCACCGCCTAAAACCCTGAGCCAGCCCTCAGCCATCTGCGAGCGGCAGGAATTGCCGGTGCACAGAAACAGTATTTTTTTCTTCATCCTTTTGCCCTCTCGTTTTGTAATCCCGATTCATACCACGATTTTGTTCGATTGACGATGGAGACCACCGACAGCATCACCGGAACTTCAACCAGTACGCCGACGACGGTCGCCAGCGCCGCGCCCGACTGGAAACCAAACAGCGAAATGGCCGTAGCAACCGCCAGCTCGAAGAAATTGGAGGCGCCAATCAACGCGGATGGCCCGGCCACCGAATGATCCACGCCCAGCTTGCGATTCAGCCAATAGGCCAGCATGGAATTGAAACAGACCTGTACGGTAATCGGGATCGCCAGCAGCAGAATCACCAGCGGTTGCGCCAGTATCTCCTCGCCCTGAAAGCCGAACAGCAGCACCACTGTCATCAGCAGGGCAGCCATCGAGATCGGATTCATCATGTGCAGAACATCCTCGAGTTTCCCTTTGGCCAGTAATATTTTACGGCCCAGATAGGCGATGACAACCGGGATCACGATATAAAGCAGTACCGAGAGAAATAAAGTATTCCACGGCACAGAAATTGAGGCAACGCCGAGTAGAAAGCCAACAATCGGTGCGAAGGCGAAGATCATAATAAGTCGGCCCTGAATAAATCGCTTTTTATAGGCATTACAGGCCAGGAATTTTTTCA
>CAZQZF010000177.1:0-4417 GCA_964597745.1 uncultured Zetaproteobacteria bacterium | reverse complement strand
GAGTATATGTTGATCTTTGTCTATCGTGATAATGGCATCTGCAGCGATGCCAAGAAGGTTCGCCATACGTATCTCGCTCTTGTGCCGCTCGGCCACCACCTGGTCATGCTCGGTAATCATGCTCTTGAGGTAAAACAGGGCAAAGAACGCAAGGATGCTTACCGCTAATCCCGGCAATTCCTCTACATGCCAATGGAATACAATTGCCCAGGACCCTCTTTCGCTGATCATTGTGAGAATTTGTCTGAGAGCCATCAAGAAAAGCATTCCTGATAGGAAAGCCATACGCCAATCTTTAAATCGATGTACCAAACCAATGGCCCAGCCAAATGCGACAATCCGTAGAAGAATTGAAATTATAAGGATAAAACTCAAATCAAAGCTCCCCGAATTGGACTTTTTCCGACTCGATGAGTGTCATCGTTTTTAAGCAGTAAAGACTAAAATTACCCACCTTGGTCGAATCCGACCTCTTGTAATTACAGCTCAATCATGATGTTTCCATATCAATAAAGGAGTAGCTTAATATCCTGAAATCGGTCCAAGTTATAAAATTAGAACCTTAGAAGCAATTATATGCGTTATAGCCAAAATCTGAAGGTCTTTTCATGGCCGACTATTGCCGTTTACAATATTGCAACAGGGTGCTGATTTCAATTGCACAAGGGTGCGGGTGTAATGCAAAGACCTGTTGATTTGAATGCAATCTGCATTTGGCAGCCCATCCATGGGCTGCACGGAAACACTGCTTTTTTCAGCGTTAGTTGCTACTTTCCGGAATATCCGAGGCTGGGGGCTCTGTCTTCAGGATAAGATCTTTCAGGCTTTGGCCCTGAAGGCGGGATTCAACAGCCCGGTCCACATCCGCCAGCAGATCTTCCACAACCGGTTCAGACGGAAAACGCCGGGCATCAAATCCACGGTTGGCATTTGAAGACCTGGCGGCATCCAGAATTTTCTTTACCTGCATGGCTTCCAGATCCATTGCCGGCACATAGGGCGGAGACGCATCGCTTGAAGGAACCAGCAACCCCCAACCGTGCAGTTTTTCAAGAACTTTTTGCGTCACGTTTAAAGGCATGCCAAGCCAGCGTATCAGGTCTTCAAGTTGCCAGTCCGAACGCTGATGGAGAAATTTTCGCCCGATAAAAACCATAGTCAGAACTGACATTCTTTCCAGTAGCTCTCCCGTCAGCACCAGGTCCCTTCGCTCCAGCCCCAAGTGCTCTGGATGCTGAGTGTAAAAGGCGATGCTGGCGCCAAACAGCAGAATCAGCCAGCTGATAAAGAGCCAGATCATGAACATAATGACGATGGCAAAACCGGAATAAATCGCGGTATAGTTTGAGGACCCGGCGACAAACGAGCTGAATGCCCAGCCGGTTGCCTCCCACAGGACGCCGGAAACCACGCCGCCGGCCAGAGCGGCGCCCAATTTCACCCGGGTGTTGGGTACGAAGATATAAATGAAGGTAAAAGCGGCAATCATCAGGGCATATGGCAGTAATTTACCGGCGGCAGTTACCAGCATCCCAATCCCCGGAATCGCCATCATGCCCTGTACAACGGTGGAACTCATCATCGAGGCGGTGATGCCAAGTGCTGAAAATACCAATAGCGGTCCAACCATAATCACGCTCAGGTATTCACTGAATCTCTGCCTCAATTGTCTGGATTGTTCAATATGCCAGATGTAATTGAATGCCTTCTCGATCTTGTGTAGCAGTGAGACCACGGTATACACCAACAAGCCGAGACCGACTGTACCCAGAACTCCGACCTTGATGTTCGAGACAAACTCGATGATTTTACCACTGATCTCGGCACCTTTCTCGCCCAGGGGCGCCAGAAAGTTCAACAGTATCGGTTCAAGCTGATTGTGCACGCCAAAGCCCTTCAGCACGGAAAAGGCAAGGGCCAGAAGCGGAACCAGCGAAAGCAGGGTGGTATAAACCAGGCTCATGGCCCGGAGAGTCATCTGACCTTCAAGCAGATCGCGGACAAGGGCATATCCTATCTGCATGGTTCGACACAGAAATGCCTTCCAGGCAGGTAGCGATTCGGACCGGTCAGGCCATACAAGCCTGATTGCGGCCTCCTTCCATTGCTGAAACTTCTCGTTCATCAGTCTTTTACACTAATTCTTCGGACGGCGCCGTGGGCGGCGGAGGTTGTCATGGAGGCATAGGCGCGAAGAGCAGCGGATATGGGTCGGTCGCGATTTTCCGGCCTCCATGCCATGGCTCCGCGTGCCTGCATGGACTGCCGCCGACGAGTCAATTCATCATCGGTTACATCCAGATGGATGGAACGATCCGGAATATCGATCCTGATGACGTCCCCCTCCTCCACCAGAGCAATGACGCCGCCCGCCGCGGCCTCCGGTGACGCATGGCCGATGGACAGTCCGGATGTACCGCCGGAGAAGCGGCCATCGGTAATCAGGGCGCAGCTCTTGCCCAGCCCCTTAGATTTCAGATAGGACGTGGGGTACAACATCTCCTGCATACCGGGGCCGCCACGCGGGCCTTCATATCGAATAACGATCACATCGCCTGGTTTGATCCTGTTTCCCAGAATGGCATCAACCGCTGCCTCCTGACTCTCAAATACACGCGCCAGCCCGGAAAATTTCCAGATGGAGCGATCCACACCGGCGGTTTTGACGATACATCCATCCTCCGCCAGGTTGCCGTACAGCACGGCCAGACCGCCTTCCTGACTGTAGGCGTGACCGGAATCCCGTATGCACCCGCCTTCACGATCGAGGTCAAGTTCAGCTCGCCGATTCTGACAAAATGGCTGCTGCGTTGGCACGCCACCGGGAGCGGCACGGTAAAATTCCCGCACTCCCTCATCCTCCGTATTGCAAACATCCCATCGAGTTAACGCCTGACCCATGGTCTGACTGTGCACGGTGGACACCCCGTGATGCAGAAGCCCGGCCCGGTCGAGTTCCGCCAGAATGGCCATAACACCCCCGGCATTGTGCACATCCTCCAGATGATAACGGGACGATGGCGACACCTTGCACAGATTGGGTACCTGGCGGGAGAGGCGATCCATGTCCGCCATTGTAAAGTTTACCCCGGCCTCCTGAGCAATCGCCAGCAGATGCAAGACGGTATTTGTCGAACCGCCCATGGCGATATCCAGCATCATCGCATTTTCAAAGCTTTCAAAGCTGGCAATACTGCGCGGCAGGACGGCGGTATCCCCCTCTTCATAATAAAGCCGGGTAATATCCACAACCGTGCGCGCCGCCCTCAGAAACAGCTCCTTGCGATCGGCATGGGTCGCAACAAGCGAGCCATTCCCCGGCAGGGCCAGCCCCAGGGCCTCTGTCAGACAGTTCATGGAGTTCGCGGTAAACATGCCGGAGCAGGAACCGCAGGTAGGACATGCCGAACGCTCATACTGGGCTACCTCCTCATCCGTATACTGATCATCGGCGGCAACCACCATCGCATCAACCAGATCAAGATGCTTTTCCTCTCCACGGATTCGCGCCTTGCCCGACTCCATCGGGCCCCCTGAGATGAAGACAGCCGGTATATTCAAACGCATAGCGGCCATGATCATACCCGGCGTAATCTTGTCACAATTGGAAATACAGATCAGGGCGTCGGCGCAATGGGCATTGGCCATATATTCCACGGAATCCGCAATAAGCTCCCGGCTGGGCAGGCTGTAGAGCATTCCCCCATGCCCCATGGCGATACCGTCATCAATGGCAATGGTATTGAATTCCTTGGCGATGCCCCCTGCTTTTTCGATTTCCCGCGCCACCATCTGCCCGAGGTCCTTCAGGTGCACATGGCCGGGGACAAATTGAGTAAAGGAGTTAACAACTGCGATGATCGGCTTGTCAAAGTCTCCATTCTTCATACCGGTGGCCCGCCACAAGGCGCGGGCGCCGGCCATATTCCGGCCGTGGGTTGTGGTTCTTGAACGATATTCAGACATAAAGACTCCAGGTTTTTGTTTTAAAAGATCTTATGACTCAGTTTAAACCAAGTTTATGCTCAAGAGTAACTGATTTCGTTTGACATGCGAAATGCAGGTTCCGAAACTACGGGTGTGAATGCAATGTCGATGGTAGAGATGCTCTACAAACAACCCGAGAAAGATATCCTTGATCACATCCGTGAGCTTCGCACCGGTTTGGGGGACCGGTTGCTGATTCTGGGACATCATTATCAGCGTGAAGAGGTGTATGCCTTTGCCGATATAACAGGAGACTCCCTGAAACTGGCGCAACAGGCAGCTCGTACCGATGCGCCTTACATTATTTTCTGTGGTGTTCATTTTATGGCCGAAACCGCGGACATTCTGAGCTCCAATCAACAGGCCGTGAACCTGACCGATCACTCCACCGGACACACCCATGCGTAAGAGGCCCCTCGTGCTACATGAA
>CAZQZF010000176.1:0-4446 GCA_964597745.1 uncultured Zetaproteobacteria bacterium | reverse complement strand
CATACGGACGACCGACGAGGGATTCGTTGCGGGCAAAGGAGCTAGCGAGGGCGCGACAGCATTTATGAATAGTCCAAGCTAGATACAGGAGGATCGCCAGCCCTGAACCAAAATGACCGAAAATATTTTGCAGATCAACTGGACAGATTCTTGACCATCTACGCAAAAAATCATGGCTGAATTGCTGCTCAAGCTGCGCAATGTTCCGGTGGATGAAGCCGATGAGGTGCGTCATCTGCTGCATAGTCACGGCATCGATTTCTATGAACCTAGAAAAAGCAGTTGGCCGCACATCCATAGCGCAAGCTCTTGATTCGCTTGGCTATATGAAGAAAATGCTTATCACCAACAAGGTGACGACGCATTTTTTCATTACGCCCTTCAAATCATACATTTCCCTCATGCATGGGCTGCTACATTTCGTGCCGGATGAATCTCAGGCCGTGACTTCTGTTCAGCTTGCCACAGATCATAGGCAGCCTGCATTCTCAGCCATGATTCGGCACTGGGCTTTAACCATGCAGCCAAACGCAGTGCCATATCCGGGCTGATACCCGCCTTGCCGTTAATGATCCGTGAAAATGCTACTCGGGTAATGCCGAGCTGCCTGGCAGCATCGGTCACTGTAATACCCAGTTCGGGTAACACATCCTCCTTCAGAATTTCTCCGGGATGTGACGGATTAAACATGCGGCTCATCATAACCTCCTAGTGATAATCCTTGTAATCGACAAGGATTGCATTCTCTCCTTCAAACGCGAATGTTAGACGCCAGTTTCCATTAACCCTGGCCGAGTAGTGTCTACCCAAACCGCCTTTCAGGGCATGAAATCTCCAGCCAGGGATATTCATATCTTCCGGTACACTGGAAGCATCCAAGCGCGCAAGCTGGCGACGTAACTTTTGAGCATGTTGCGCCTGAATACCGGCCTTACTTCCCGTTCTGAACAATTTCTCAATCCCTTTATGCCGGAAATTACGAATCATCAGCTATGAGTGTATAGTGTATATATACGGTTGTCAATATTTCCATTGGGGGCATCACTTGGTCAGTGAGATAAACAGCTCCGGCAGGCGTTCGGGCAGCCGCTCGATGTTATCGATCACGGTGTACTGCCTGCCAAAGATATCGGCCACATATTCGTCGGCCCGGGGATCAAGATTGATGCACCAGGAGTAGATACCCGCCCGGTCCAGTTCCCGCACCGCCTTGCGGGCGTCGGCAATCAGATATTCGTCGTCCTTTACATCGACATCATGCGGACGGCCATCGGTGAGAATCAGCAGCAGCTTCTTGTCCGCCTGCTGCGCTTTGAGACCCTGCCCGGCATGGCGCAGGGCCGCGCCCATACGGGTTGAAAAGGCCCCTTCCATGGCGGCAATCCTGCCCTTGACCTCATCGCCCCAGCGCTCGGAATAGCCCTTCAGGTGAAAGTAACGCACCTCGTGGCGTGAATTGGAATGGAAGCCGCCAATGGCAAAGGAATCATCCATCCTGTCCACCGCCCAGGCCATGAGCGACACCGCCTCCTGTGACAGTTCCAGGATGGTCTGGTTGCAGCCTTCAGGCCTTTCATTCAGCGAGATGGAGAGATCGAGCAGCAGCGATACGGCAATGCTGCGGCCATCGGTGCGATGGCTCATATTGATACGGGTATCCGGTGGTGAACCGGCCTTGAAATCAATCAGAGAACGGATGGCGACATCCAGATCCAGATCAGTGCCATCTTCCTGAAAGCGAATGCGCACCCTGTTCTGAGGCGTAAGCATATCAAGCATCCGCTCCAGCCGCTTGACCACCTGCGCATGCCTGGCCAGCAGCCGGTCAATCAGGGCCGCCGAACCGGAGGGATGCAGGTGTTCAGACAGGCTTACCCAGTCCGGACGGTAAGCCTGCGTATGATAATCCCATTCATCATAATGATGCATGGGCCATTCAAATTCCTGATCCTCGGGCTCAGACTCACTCTGCGATTCAGGCATGTAGTCTTCATCACCCTGGTCCTGATATAGCCACATATAACGGTTGTCATCACGATATTCGATCTCCGCGCCTTCGAGGAACATATCGGTGGAAATATCCGAATCCTTCCGCGATCTGACATACCACTGTACGGCCAATGCTGCCGCATCCTGCGTGGTTGACCTCCCCTTTCCCATCATTGCATGGAAACGGCCGACAAAATCATTCAGCACCGCATCCTGATAACCATGCCCGGGATCAAGTACCGCGCGCGAGAACATGGTCAGGCGATGGTAAACATCACACCACCCTTCGGGACAGGCGCCTTCGACCGGATCCGGATGCAGGGAGAGCCACAGACGCCTCAGACCCGGCCAGATCTGAATCGCCAGCCACTCGATACGTAGATCCTCGAACATTTCAGCGGCCAGATGCTGGAACGGAGAAAGGTTGTCGCCTGAAATCGGCGTAGTCCAGCGTTTATGCGCCGCAATATGGGCGAGCAGCGCCCGATACCGGTTGATACCGGACACACCATCCCAGTCATCATAGACATCGGGCAGATGGATACCGTTTTTATCGAGATAGGGTCTGGGCTTGCGTATCTCATCAAACAGCAGTGAATAGGGATGACAGGCCGTTTCCATCTGCCAGAGGCCTGTCAGATACAGCCCCAACAGACGTTCATGATCAACCAGCAGCGTACCGTGACGCTCTCGCTGTAGCATGGCATGCGCATCCACCGACTGCAGGGCAAAATAGTCGGACTGACCCTCCGGATCATTCCGGTATGCCTTGATGCCATACTCAGCCCAGTTTTTCAGTGCGTCAATGGACAAGCTATTAAGCAGCGAGGGGACGCTTTTCAGGAAATCCACAAGGCACGGACTTGGATGCGTAGCCACAATGCCATGTATCGAGGTTGTCGTCTCCTGCATCACATAATCGACCAGTTGCAGGTAGTCCTCGAACAGATCCATGACCTCAAGCCTTCTCGCTGCTGCCGTCGCCGTCTGCAGGAATGGCACAATGGCGTCGCCGTTGGGCGTCCGTGAAATCCGCCAGGCAAAATCTTTTAACTTGCCAACCGCATCCTCACCAATTACAGCGGCAACCTGTGGTGTCTCTCCAAGGAATACCAGCATAGGTTCAGCTCCGCGGCCAAGCGAGCCGAGAAACCTGGCGCCATCGAGCCAGTCCTGAACGCACGCCAGTGAAAGTAGCCGCATGGCCTCGGCGGCGTATTCATCAAACACCGCATCCACCGCCGGAAATGTCCGCCCCAGCTTTCCACGCAATACTTCGATATCAGATTCAAGTACAGGCATTTTATTTCACCGCTGAGAACGCGAAGGACGCAGAGGAAAAAGGGATAATTGCTTGTCTTTTAATTATGTGGCTCCCGGCTGGGCCACGGTGTGCAGGTGAGCCATGATCGAGGCAATCCATGAAATGCAAGGCATCGTCTTTCCTCTGCGTACTCTGCGTCCTTTGCGGTGAATCGCTTTTACTCAAATACCACATCAATCGCATGATCGAGGGTATCACGGATATCGGCATCGTCGGTGATCGGGCGAACCAGGGCCATGCGGCAGGCAGCCCTTGGCGCAATGCCCTGTTTGATGATTTGCGCGGCATAAACAAGCAGGCGGGTGGAGATCCCCTCATCCAGACCATGCCCCTTCAGATTGCGGCCTGTCTGACCAATCCTGACAAGTTTTTCGGCAAGCCCCGAATCGATTCCGGTCTCTCTGGCAATAATGCCCGTCTCGACATCGGCTACGGCATAGTCAAACTCAAGTGCCGAAAAACGTTGCTTCGTGGATTGCTTCCGATCCTTCATCAAGCTCTGATAACCGGGATTATAGGAGATCACCAGTTGAAAATCGGGATGCGCCTCGACCTGTTCGCCCTTCTTGTCCAGAGGCAGCGTGCGGCGGTGATCGGTCAATGGATGGATCACAACCGTTGTGTCCTGACGCGCCTCGACAACCTCATCCAGATAACAGATGGCGCCGATGCGTGCGGCCAGCGTCAACGGGCCGTCCTGCCAGCGTGTACCGGAGGCATCGAGCAGAAACCGTCCGACCAGATCGGAAGCTGTCATATCTTCATTACAAGCGACCGAGATCAGCGGCCTTTCGAGTTTCCAGGCCATGTATTCTATAAAGCGGGATTTGCCGCAGCCGGTCGGACCCTTGATCATTACCGGCAACCGGGCGACATACGCGGCCTCATACAATTCGACTTCATCATACTGTGACTGATAAAACGGCTCTCTGCTGATCCTGTACTGTTCTTTGCCGGTCATAATGCGCTCCTGCATGAAAGATATATGTACCCTACTCCAAAATTGTCAATCCTGAAGGTGCCCTCGACAAAGGTTGTCGAGTCCAAATAAATCCTGAACCTTCCATCCTTGGTCATTTCCATGAAATACCCTCGGATTCCAAGAAGGCCATAAGGAAAAGGCGTGGTCGGCA
>CAZQZF010000175.1:0-4448 GCA_964597745.1 uncultured Zetaproteobacteria bacterium | reverse complement strand
TTCCAGCACAGGTTTACCCGCATGTCCTTTATTATGCTTCCGAATGGCGCGTGATACAGACGCCGCTTTGATAAACTGCGGCCTTGCTCCGACAACGGTTACGATTTTTATGTCACTGCCTCAGCTACCGCCTGTACCACCCGTTCCATTCCTTCATCCGTCAGACAGGGATGCATCGGCAGGCTTATCACACGCTCAGCGGCATATTCACTGTGCTCAAAACGTTCGGGGCAGGCCAGCGCCGGCTGGCGATTCAGTGGAACAGGATAATGCACGGCAGTCGGAATACCCGACGCTCTCAGCTTTTCCCGGACTGAGTTCCGATCCTCCACCTGCACGGTGTATTGCGCATAAACCGAGGTGTTTCCCTTATCAATATATGGCGTGATCACCGTATCAGCCAGTAATTCGGAATAGCGCGCGCCGATCAGTTGCCTCGCTTCAACCTCATCAGGAAATATATCCATCCTGGCCAGAAGAATGGCTGCCTGCAACGTATCCAACCGGCCATTCACGCCAATGCGCTGATGATGATAGCGGCGATCCTGTCCATGCACGCGAATCTCGCGCATCGCTCTGGCCAGCTCATCATCATTGGTAAAACAGGCGCCGCCGTCGCCATAACAGCCCAGCGGTTTGGAAGGGAAAAAACTGGTGCAACCGATCGTTGTTAAACTACAGGAACGGCGACCTTTACTGGTTGCGCCAAGACTCCGACAACCATCCTCGATGACAGGGATTTCATGCCTTGCCGCAATGGCATTGATGGCATCGTCATCGGCACACTGACCATATAACGAAACCGGTATGATTGCTTTGGTTTTATCTGTAATAGCAGCTTCCAACAGAGCAGGATCAAGGGTGTAGGTTTTTGGATTGATGTCCACGAATACCGGTTTGGCGCCGAGCAACACAATGGTTTCCGCCACCGCAATGAAACTGAATGGCGTCGTAATGACTTCGTCCCCGAAACCAAGATCCAGCGCCATCATGGCAATTAACAACGCACTCGTGCCACTGGCCACGCCGATGACATGTTTCACGCCGGCATAATCCGCCAATCGATCTTCCAGTTCCCCGATTTCCGGCCCCATAATATATCGACCATGCGCCAGCACCGTCGCAATATTTGCATCAATCGCACTCTTAATCCGTTGCTGCTGGGATTTCAGGTCAACAAAATCCATCGTATTTCCCTAACCCGGCGCAGCCGGGGCCAAACGAAGCTTGAACCACAGAGGTCGCAGGGGGTCGCAGAGGAAACAGCAGGAATGAAAACATCTTTGTCTGTCTTCCTCTGCGTTCTCTGCGGCTCTGCGAGATCACTGTCTTTCAACCCTGTCTCTCGCCATCCCCCAAGGGGCCTCTCTTGCTTCACAATTCTAAATGCCGTTCATACGTATCACCGGACTCCTCTAATACCTAGATCCTGCAAGTGTTCGCACATCCATACTTTTTAATTCCTAAATCTTTACAAATTTTTCTTGAAAGATTTTCGTCAATCTCACGATGCCGGGGAACCATTGTCACAGTTTTCTTATGCCGGTTCACATATACGCTGTGATTTCCACCTTCGCGCAGAAGCTCACAGCCCATTCGTTCAATGTAACGTACTAAATCCCTGCGTTTCACGCGGCAATACTGCCCAACGACTCCCTCACTACATTCCTGTTTGCTTTAGAAATATCTTCCTCCGCCAGTTGCCGATTGGCCTGAAGCACAAGCTGGATGGCCTCAATCAAGTTTTCCTTCGTTTCCTTTAATGATTTTCCCTGAGTGTTGGCTCCCGGCAATTCCTCAACATAGCCAATATACCCTTGCGGAGATTTCTCAAAGACAGCTGTCAATATTTCCTTCATTTCATCACCTCATCCGAATTTATTTTCAATCCTATCTCTCGCCAAGACGCCAAGGACGCCAAGAAAACCATTTTTACTGTCTTGCTCTTCCTCTGCGTTCTCTGCGGCTCTGCGAGATCATTATCTTTCAACCCTATCTCTCGCCAAGACGCCAAGAACGCAAAGAAAACCATTTTATTGTGCCTTGCTCTTCCTCTGCGCTCTCTGCGGCTCTGCGAGATCACTTCCTTTCAACTTTTAACCTTAACACTTTTCCGGCTGCTCCGCGTTTGATTCTTCATAGCTCGCATCGGATTCCCTTTGGGATTTTATTTGATACAAAGGCAAACACATTTTCCGCTGAATCCAATGCTTCTTCGGCATCCACTGGAGCTGGTTCCAGTACATCACCAGGGTAGCGGAATGCTGTTGCATACGGAGTAAGAATCTCGGCAATATCTAAAAGAGCTTCAAAGGAAGTATCCTCGTCCATGCATTGCTGCACCAATACGGTAAGATCATGAGTTTTCATAAATGGAGCATCATATAATGTCAGATAAGCCTTCAATAGTTTCTCCGCTGCCTGCTGGCAATGGTATACTGCCGTGTCCAGTATTTGTGGATCACTGGCAAGCAGCAACCGGGAAGATTCGATATCATGCCGGGCCTTCAACATCCATTGCTGGATTTCCACTACTTTTGCACTATCCATAAAGCACCGTCCCCTGCTCCAGCACCTTTCTGGAAAGTGATGTCACTACTCTGGAACTACGAGCTACTTCATCACGAGTCTGAACAACAACATCAATGGGGAAAGTTATCCCTCGCAAACATTTGTAAACATCTCTGGCTCGACGATATGCAGGCTGATCTGATGAGGTGACAATCACAAACAAGTCCAAATCACTGTCAGGATGGGGAATCCCCCACGCGTAAGAACCAAAAAGAACGACCTTTTCTGGTTTTATTGCAGCAACAATCCGCTGGCAAATTTCCGTAATAGGTGGACTACCATGATCACCTTGACAATTAAGTTGTTTCATTCGCGCATACTGTACCGGCAGGAGTTATGAGGACAAGATATGAGTATTGCAGCTTGAATTACTGTGACCTGCTCATCACCCCCAAATAAATACAGCGCAATGTTGGTATCAATCAGTATGTTCATTCCACTCTTGCCGAACACGTTTTTGATAGGCCATGGGCTCTTCCTTTAATTTCAACATACCACTTCCTTTGCGCTCTCTGCGGCTTTGCGAGATCAATGCCTTTTGTCATTCCTTCTAACCGCCTGCTTCAATGCCCTCGTTTCGCAATTATTTCTTCAGAAATTCATCAGGCGATATATCTGCCTGTCTCAAAATCGCCCTTAACGTCCCTTCAGGAAGATCTCCCGAATGATTGGGGATTGTCGTGTAACGCCCGGTGTTCCGGCAGAACCAGATTTCATGACTTCCAGCTGCCTGCCGACAAAACTCAAAACCAAATCTTTTCAAATTTCTGCTAGCTTTCCGATAATTAAACCCGGCGAGTCTTCCCACATTCAGCCCTCAACCACTAACGGATAATCAAATGATTCTAAATGCCGTTCATGCGTATCACCGGACTCTTCTAATAACCTCCTGGCTACATCGCGGGCGATCTCCAAAGTCTCCCAAACCGTCCGTCCTTGAGCAACAAGCCCCTGCACTTCGTCTGAAGTCGCCAGATAAACACCCTCCGGTAAATGTTCGATGTGCAATTTAATCATTCGTTCCATGAAAGACTCCTTTCGTCATTTTTTTCCAGGCAAGGTAGAGAGTGAACTGATGCCATGCATGAGTTATTCATCAGATTAATTTTTTCTTCCTCTGCGCTCTCTGCGGCTCCGCGAGATCACTTAAAAATCAAGCCTCCAGGCTCAAAAGTGCATGTACTTTTGCCAGTGCTTCCGTCACCACCTCTTTGGGAGCTTTCCCTTTTCGTTTTGCCTTCCTCGAACGCCAGTCCAGACTTTTAACCTGATCAGCCAGCACAACGCCAGTCTCTGACGATGCGGCGGGGAAGCTCACTTCAAATGAATAGCCCTTTACCCTGCTCGTCATTGGGCAGCACAGCATCAGACCCGTTTTTTTATTATATGCGGCTGGAGACAATACTAAAGCAGGCCTGTGCCCGGCCTGTTCATGACCTGTTTGCGGGTTAAATTGTAACCAGACAATATCGCCCCTATCCGGAACATAACCCCTTGCTGTCAAAGCATCTCCCGACCCCGGGGTTCACCAAAATCCATTTCGTCATGAAGATTGGACGGGGTAATGCCGGCCAACAATTCCTCAAGCCTGTATATCTTCCTGACACGAGGGAGCAGAACCACTTTTCCTGTATCTTCAACATCAACATCAACTTCATCTTCAATGCCAAGTCCAGCCTTCTTGGTAATGGCCTTTGGCAACCTTACCGCAAGACTGTTTCCCCATTTTTGAATCTTTGCTCTCATAATCTCTACCTCTGATAAATTCCAGCATTGAATATCATAGTCGATACATTTTATGTGTCAACATTGTATATACATTTCTTGGGCGCTCACAGGAATGAACCCATCAGATGCGCAGTGGTTTGTATTCAATC
>CAZQZF010000174.1:0-4459 GCA_964597745.1 uncultured Zetaproteobacteria bacterium | reverse complement strand
ATCCAATAGAAAGGCAATGCTCTCGATGACCGCAACTGCCTTTTGCCAGGACTCGCCTGTTCCCACAAATCGACTTTCAAAACGGGGCAACCAGAACGGGGAACCCAGACCGGAAACGCCGTTCAAAAATAACGGTACATTATCCGCGTGATCGAGCCATTCGGGAAGCCTTTGCCGCATGTCTTTCAGGTTCAGCCCCTGTTCCGCCCACTCAAAAGCGCTACCGGCTCCGTTAACTGTTCCCTCCAGAACATAGGTGCTTTCCCCATCCCGACGCAGCACAATGCCGCTTGGAAACCGCTCGGAGAACAGAGGGTCAGTGCCTGTAGGAATCTGGATGAATGCCCCGGTGCCGAGCTGGATACAGGCCGTATCCGGCTGCGGCCGGCCGGTGGAAAAGAGCGCTGATGGAAGGTCGCCATTCATGATCCGTAAGGGAACCATCCTGCCGTTCAGTTTGAGGTGGCCATAGCAATAAGCAGTGGATACGCATTGAGGCAAAATCTGATCAGGAATCCCGAACAGGCTCATGAGACCGGCGTCCCAGTTCAATTGACTCAGATTGAACAACAAGGTACGCGAGGCATTCGCGGGATCGACCAGAAACGGTCGCTCCGAAAGCAGGCGAAAGGCCAGAAAACTAGCCAATGGTCCCATGGCAAGCGTGCCCTGCTTCAATGCGTGCTGAACAGGGGACAGGTTGGTCAGGCACCAGCTCATCTTGCTGGCGCCGTAATGCGATGAGGGAAACAGGCCTGTGACCCTGTGAATTTCTCTGAAATGGGCCGACACCGAATCCAGCATATCTGCCGCCCGCCGGTCCTGCCAGCTGATCACGGGCGACAGGGCCCGCCCCGATGCCTTGTCCCAGCACACCAGGCTGGAGCGCTGGGTTGCCAGCCCGGCGGCAACCAGATCGGAACACCTGCTTCCCAGAACACCCATGGCCTCGTTGATGGCCTGGTGAACGGAGGCGAGCACCTCTTCCGGATCATGTTCTACCCGGCCTTCTCCGGGATGGGATGTGGCAATGGGTTCACGGACGCTCGCCAGCGGTATGCCCAGACGATTAAATACTACCGCTTTGCTGCTCTGGCTGCCTTGATCAATGGCCAGAAACAGAGACCTTTTTTTCATTGTTCCTTCCCTCGTCCTGGCTACATTTTTCAGTATCGGTATAGTCATGGCAACAGCTTAGTATATCCTCTGCGGTTGTATTGTATTTGACCGGCGTAAAAGGAGAACGATGAGCGAAGAGCATTTCAGGATCCTGGTTCTTGGTTATGGCAGAATGGGGCATGCCATGCAGCGCCTGCTGGCACCCCGGCATACGCTTGTGTTCTGGGATTGCAATCCGGTGCCGGGGCTGGAACCCATTAATCTTGAACAGGCCGCAAGGCGGGCGGATTTCGTTTTGTTCTGTATTTCCGTCAATCCGCATTGGGAAATGGCCTCGCGGCTTGCACCACTGCTGCCAAGGCAGTGCATCTGTCTCAGTATTGCCAAGGGACTGGATGAGAAAGGCCGGACGGCGGCCCAAATTTTTGCCGAGATTTTCAACCATGGCCAGCCCTTCGGCCTGCTCTACGGCCCCATGATCGCCGAAGACCTTGTTACCGGCCGGGCCGGATTCGCCCAACTGGGCTATTCCGATCCTTCAGTGCCGGCAAAGGTGTGCGCACTGTATGCCCACACGCCGCTGTATATCCGGCCCAGCACGGATACCGCCGGCATCTCCTGGGCCGTGATCCTGAAAAATGTCTATGCCATGCTCTTTGGCGTCGCCGATGAACTGAGACTGGGAGACAATATACGGGGATTTCTGGCCGTACAGGCACTGGAGGAGCTGGATGCCATTGTGCAGGGCATGGGCGGAAAACCTCGTACCCCATGGCACCTGGCTGGTCTTGGAGACCTGATTACTACGGCCACCAGCGCCGGCTCCCATCATCATGATCTCGGCCGCAGGCTTGCCCGTGGAGAGACCTGGGGGCTGATGGGTGAAGGTATGCATACGCTTGAAATGGTGGATAAATACAACCTGTTCGACTGCTCCGCATATCCCTTGTACCGGTTAATCCGTGGCTTTATATATCATAAGGGAGATATAAAAGAACAGTTCAGGGCCTGTCTGGAATCCGAGTTTAACTCGGGCCTGAACGCATCTCCCGGGCGGTGATGCCGTTTGCCGTAGGGAGAGATTTGGCTGAACCAGTCCGGCTCAGTTCGTGCTTTATGAGGCCTATGCCAGCGCCCGAGACGCCGCCGCGCACAAAAAAACCGCCCATTATCTCAAGTGGAGAGCAATGGTGGCCGGCTGGATGGCCAAACCCAGAAAAGGCATTCTCTATAAGGGCCTGCTACCCTGATAAAGCCGGAACACGTCATAGTTACACCTAGATCCTGCAAGTGCTCGCACATACATAGCACAAGCTCTTGATTCATCTGGACTATTGAAAAAAACACTCATCACCAATAAGGTGACAACGTGTTTTTTCAATACGCCAGCTTAACCAATGTCTTACACTCTGCACGCACGATCACTTGCAGAATCTAGGTTACAGGCTTTTTATACGCACCAGGGTTTCCTCAGGTTCAATAGCTCTTTCTGAATTTGGTATCATGGCAGGAGGGACATGGCGGAATCCGGCCCGTCTGCTTGAAATGCATCTGCTGACCACAGGACACACAGGTCAGCGTACCGGCGCTGGTGATCTCTCCCGAGTGATAACTCAGTGCCTTGCCGGCCATATTCGCCAGGCTGTTCAGCGCATTACCGGCTACATCCAGCATGGATGTCATGGAGGCCAGTGCTCCCGCCCCCAGACGTGATGGATTCAGATGATCTCCGGCCTTCTCGCCAATGGAGCGTGCATAGTCGGAGGCCTGATTCAGCAGATCACGCTCCAGGAATTTCTTGAATTTCTGTCCCTGATCTTCGGTAAAGGCGCCGGTTGAGGTCAATTGCTGACGGGCCTTCTCCAGGGCAATATGCGCGAACTCGGCGCTCTTCTCCGCTCCGGACTCAAACAGTTCCTTGAAACGAGCAGCAAGTTGGTCGTATTGATTCTCCTCATCCCCCTCCTGTTGATTACCGGTCTCCATATGTTCGATAATGGCATCGCCAAATTCCGAGCAACTGACCTTGGTCGCCCCTTCCATCAGGCGATAAAAATCATAGGTTACGGTCCTGGTTTCAATGGCTCCGGTAACACCTTTTGCAATAAGGTTAGCCGCCTCATTCCAGCCCAGATACCGCAGCATCATTTCACCGCTCAGAATGATTGAAGATGGATTGACCATATTCCGGTTTGTATATTTCGGAGCTGTGCCATGGGTCGCCTCGAAGATTGCATGTCCCGTTTCGTAGTTGATATTTGCGCCCGGCGCAATGCCGATGCCACCCACCTGGGCGGCAAGGGCGTCGGAAAGGTAATCGCCATTCAGGTTCAGGGTGGCAATCACGTCGAATTCTCTGGCACGCGTCAGAGTCTGCTGTAGGGCAATATCGGCAATGGCATCCTTGATGACAATGCCGCCCGGCAGTTCACACCATGGTCCTCCATCGATCTCCCTGGCATCAAATTCACGCTTGGCCAGTTCATATCCCCAGTTACGGAAACCGCCCTCCGTAAATTTCATGATATTTCCCTTATGTACAATGGTTACCGACTTGCGCCCGTTATCAATTGCATACTGGATCGCAGCCCGGACCAGACGCTCAGTGCCCTCGCGTGAAACCGGCTTGATGCCTATGGCGCTGGATTCGGGAAATCGTATCTTTTTGACGCCCATTTCATCCTGAAGAAATCTGATAAGCTTACCAACTTCTTCAGTTCCATCGTCCCATTCAATGCCGGCATAGATGTCTTCCGTATTCTCGCGGAAGATCACCATATCGACATATTCCGGATGCCTGACCGGTGAAGGAACGCCATTAAAATATTTGACGGGACGAAGGCATACATACAAATCAAGCCCCTGTCTGAGCGCCACATTAAGCGAGGTAAAACCGCCGCCGATGGGTGTTGTCAGAGGCCCCTTGATACCGATAAGGTAATCCCGAAAGGCCTGCATGGTCTCCTCCGGTAACCAGGCATCGTCCGTCCGGCCGTATAAATTCCATGCCTTTTCACCCGCATAGACCTCCATCCAGGCGATGGATCGTTTGTCCCCATAGGCCTTGACCACCGCGGCATCGAGGGTGCGCCGGGCGGCAGCCCAGATGTCGGGCCCGATACCGTCTCCCTCGATAAAGGTTATGACGGGACAATCCGGGACCACCAGTTTACCGTCATCTCCCAAACGGACCTTTTCCCCATTCTCAGGGACGCAAATCTTTTCCGTACTCATACTGTTCTCCATAAATCGTGATGAAGTCCGCTACGATTTGTGTGGCGGATCGTTTAACCTAGAATCCTCAGTTGGCAGCACCCACATGGCGCAAGCTCTTGATTCG
>CAZQZF010000173.1:0-4526 GCA_964597745.1 uncultured Zetaproteobacteria bacterium | reverse complement strand
AAAAACACCAAGAGGGCGATGAAAAAGGAGGCGTTACGGTGGAAGGCGAATGTTGTAAGCAAAAGCCGGACGCAAAAGTCATAGGTCTCAATCAAAGCGGTTAGAATACGCATCATCTTGCCGTCTAGGCGCAATTGAACAATTTGATGCACAAAGGTGATCAGAAGAATACAAACGGCCATACTAAACATGACTCGGGCAAGGACGCTCATGTCCAGCATCCAGGCCGCAGCAGCCGTGATCAGGGCGATGAAAAAGGCCAGGCCCAACGGTCCGAATGGCTCCCATAATTGCGCCCGCCAATGACCCATGCGAGCGGCATTGACCTGCCCGAGAATAATACCAAAGATGATAGTAACGGCGCCCAGTACCACGCTGGCGCCAAGATAGAACATAATTTCATCCATGGGCCGGAACCACAGTGGCGCAATGATGTCCTCACGCGCAAAGCAGACGCCGAACAGGGTTCCGAAAAAGGCGGCAGACAATCCCACGGGGATGACAACTTCCGCCGTCTCAATCCAGCGGTGATCGTCTGTCCTGCCACCATACCACAGCAGCGCCAGACCCGCGGCCAACAGAACAAGGCCCTGACCGAGGTCGGCGAACATCATGCCGAACATCAATGTAAAACCGAAACTCAAAAAAAAGGTGGGGTCGAGTTCCCGGTATCCGGTGACCCCGAACAGACCCATGAGGCGGCCGAATCCGGCAAGCCAGGATGGCCGGGTATACAACACCGGGATTGCATCCATGGAAAGTCCGCTGTGCTCGGCATCAGTTAGAATGCAGGCTTCTCCCTTAAGCTTATGCTCGAATTGCTCCGCCTCGTGTTTTGGCAGCCAGCCGTCAATGATGGCCCAGCCGGATACATGACCGATGGATGAGGCGTTCGCAAACAGCACATCCCATTGTTCTCTACTTAATTGCACGGGCATGGGCGGCGGCTTAGACATGAACTCCGGAAACAGATCTTTCTTGATGCCTTCCGGCGGTTCATCCTCCCCGATCCATAGAAAGAAATCGCTATCGCCAAACGCCAACGCACCTTCCGGAACGCCGCCTCGGCACTCGCCCAGCCTGTAGTGCAGCAAAGTAGCCTTGGGGATGATAGAAAGCAGTTTGCGTGCCTGCACGAATCGGGCATACCGCTCCTGCGCTTCAAACAGCCTATGTAAATCACTCAGGGTTTCCATTCCACCCAGACGGGCCTGTTCGCTGAGATGAAAATAGTGACAGGATGCAAGCCATGTCAGACGTTCGCCCAACTGGGTCTCAGGCACAAACCAAACCAGTCTACTCATTCGCTCAGGAAATAGCACAGCGCCTCCTCTCAGCGATCACTTGAATGATTATAGCAGATTTATAGTAAATTAATCATACGGGCTCCTGGAGCCATCTTTCCAGGTGCGCGGAGGGTTTGTTTTCGGATCAGACCAGCCTTGTTGCCAGCCAATATCCGCGTTGATGCATGACTGCATAAGTTTCGTAGCCTCATCTTTTTGCTGACGGCACCACTTTCTTTCATCCGTTGTTTTGGTTTTCCAGTGTGTTTTGTACCACTGGACGCTATACCCGCCAAACGGGCCTTCATTCGTTACATGGCTTACTTCTTCCTTAACCGGTTCCTCGGATGAACATGCTGACAACAGGTTTACTGCTATCAGTATCGTTGCAATAATGATTGCTCTGTTCATTCCTTCTTGTTCCTCGTATCTGGAAAAATTGTAATGTGAAAAAAACGAGAAAGTAACTCAGAATCCTTCGTACAATATGCGAACTAGTTCATGGATTTGATACATTTGTAGACATCAAAAGATTGTTCGCCATCCTTTATACCGCTGATGCGTACAATAACGTTGCCCCCCATGCTGGCGGCGCTGTTTTTGGCGAGGATTTCGAGTTCCTCCCCCATCTTTTCTCTGCTTCGTTCAACAAACCCGATCCTGGCCAAAACGGACACCGCCGTCTTGCCGATTTTCCGGCATGAAGCCGCCTGTCTGGCGCTGATAAGCCGAACCTGTTCCCCTTCAGGTGTGGGGCTTACGAAAGCGCAACCGGCAGCCATCAAAAAAACAGTGATAAGAATAGTGGATGCAAGTAGTTTCATATTATCGCCGGAGCCTAAGGAGTAAAATCTGTGAGAACAAGAAAATTACATTTCGAGAATGCTTCGGGGCACATGTTGGCGGCCCGTCTGGACCTGCCACTGGACGGGACTCCCCGAGCCTGGGCGCTGTTTGCGCATTGCTTTACCTGTTCCAAAAATCTCAAGGCAGTCGCTCATATTAGCAGTTCACTGACTCGCCATCATATTGCCGTGTTGCGTTTTGATTTTACCGGCCTTGGCGAGAGTGAAGGGGATTTCTCCGATACTAATTTTTCTTCAAATGTGCGGGACCTGATTGAAGCCGCCCGATTTATGGAACGGGAGTACTCCCCTCCCCGCATTCTGATAGGTCACTCCCTGGGCGGTTCGGCCGTCTTGATGGCCGCCGGTCAGATTCCGTCATGCCGGGCCGTTGCCACCATTGCAGCCCCATCCGACCCCGCCCATATCGCCCACATGCTCGCCGGCAGCAGAGAGGAAATCGAACGGGATGGCAGCGCCGAGGTATTGCTGGCCGGCAGGGCTTTCAGGTTCAGGAAACAGTTTCTGGATGATCTGCGGGAGACACGCCTACCGGATGCGATCAGGAACCTTGGCCGAGCCCTGCTGATCTTCCATTCGCCGTTGGACGAAACGGTGCCAATCCATCATGCCGCCCGCATCTATGAGGCGGCGCGGCACCCCAAGAGCTTTATCTCGCTGGATCAGGCCGATCATTTGCTGAGCAATGAGGCGGATTCCCGATATGTGGGGAGCGTAATTGCCGCCTGGGCCGGCAAGTATCTGGATGTTCCGAAACCGGGAATAGCGGCCAGGGATGAAACGGAAAGGCGGGTCACCACACGCATCGGCAGGGACCGGTATTACACGGAGATCGATGCCGGGGGACATCCCCTTTCGGCCGATGAACCGGTTTCCTCAGGCGGTACGGATCAGGGCCCTACACCGTATGAACTGCTTGCCGCGGCCCTTGGCGCCTGCACCTGCATCACCCTGCGCATGTATGCGGACCACAAAAAGTGGGGGCTGACTGAAATCAGCGTTTCGCTGAAGCACCAGAAGGCGCATGCCCGGGACTGTAAGGACTGTCCTGAATCGAGTATAAAAACAGACCGGATTGAGCGTGAGATCGGATTAGCCGGTAATCTCAGTGAAGAGCAGCGCCAGCGTCTGCTTGAGATCGCCGACAAGTGTCCCGTTCACAAAACCCTTCACGGGAAGGTTCAGGTTGTTACGCGTTTAAGGGAGGTCTGAAAACCGCTTGGATGCAGTTTTATCTGTATCCTAACCTGAGCTATTCATGAGTCGCCCAACGAAATTCTTTACATATTATGCGTCGCGTAATACCATAAGTGTGTGATTCAGTCATTCAGGTGCAAAAAAACCGAAAAACTGTTTTTCGATATAGATGTGCCTGCATTCCGATCCTTTGGACGGCAAGCCAGGCGAAGACTGATGTATTTGAATCAGGCTGTTTCACTGGATGATTTGCGGGTGCCTCCCTCGAATATGCTTGAAGCCCTCAGGGGTGATCGTAAGGGTTGGTACAGCATTCGTATCAACAAGAAGTGGCGTATCTGTTTTCACTGGAAGAACGGGCATGCAAATGATGTTGAGATTACGGACTACCATTAGGAGGTAATTGAAATGGCCGAAAAGTTGCTCCCTCCCATTCCACCGGGCGAAATCCTGTTGGAAGATTTCATGAAGCCGCTGGGCATCAGCATCAACCGCCTGGGGCGTGACCTCGATGTGCCGCCCAACCGTATCAGTGCGGTGGTAAACGGCAAGCGAGCCATCACAGCTGATACGGCACTGCGGCTAGCCAAGTATTTTGGCACATCCCCTGATGTGTGGATTGGTCTGCAAAAGGACTATGAACTGAGAATGGCGAAGCAAACTACCTGGCCGAAAGTGGCTGATCGGGTTCGGACATTGCAGGCTGCATAATCAGATCAGCGTTGGTCCTGGCGTCACCTGGCCAAGTTACTGTTACGTTTTCCGGAACATGAATAGTCCACCCTACATTAGGGAAATATCCCGTGGATTCATGAAAGGATTGTTTTGAATTTTTTCCTGCCCTGTATTCGATAAATCGAAAAATCACGATCTATCGTTGCTATGGTATTGAGGTTGAGCTTTTCGGCCAGATAGACCAGACATGAATCTGCAAAATCCATAGGCAGGTCACGGTATTTTATTGTGAATTCTTTTATTCTTTCGAAATCACTATTTTCAATCTTGTGAATTTCTACCGCTCCCCTACTCACCCATTCAATAAAGTCTATCTGGGCATTTCGATTGAAATCCAGTAAATGCAGAGTTTCAGTAATAGAGGCAATAGTTGTAACCAGTGGATATTTAGTCGGCCCTGAATAAATCGCTTTTTACAGGCATTACAGGCCAGGAATTTTTT
>CAZQZF010000172.1:0-4528 GCA_964597745.1 uncultured Zetaproteobacteria bacterium | reverse complement strand
TATAGCAAAGCGAATCAAGAGCTTGCGCCATGTGGGTGCTGCCAACTGAGGATTCCAGGATCATGAGCGCATCCTATACAGATGGCCCGGTCCGGGCCATTCCCCAACAGGCGGTTAATGCTGACAACCGGGGCAATAAAAACTGCTTCTCCCGGCCAGGACGAGCCGGCGGATGCCCTTGCCACAACGGTGGCACGGTTCTCCTTTCCGGCCGTAGACCGTAAATTGATGGGCAAAATAACCGGGTTTTCCATCGGCATGGACATAGTTACGGATTGTGCTACCGCCGGCACGGATGGCGGCACTCAGAACGGCCTTGATGCTTTCCGACAACGAGTTTAACCGCCCGAAGCTGATACGATTGGCCGCGCGCCGCGGATGGATGCCAGCCTGAAACAGTGACTCAGAGGCATAGATATTGCCGATTCCCACGACAATCCGGGCATCCATCAATACATTCTTGATCGGTGCGTTTCGGGATCGACACTGCCGAAACAGGTATTCGGCATTAAATCCATCTGAAAGAGGCTCAGGCCCAAGATGGCGGAACCATGGATGGGCTTGCCAGCTGTGAGCCGATAAAAGGCCGGCGTAACCGAACCTGCGAGTATCACGATACCGCAGGCTGCAACCATCCGTACAGTTAATACGCACATGTTCGTGCGCCCCCGCATAGTCATTCCTGTCCAGGACATGGAACTGTCCGGTCATGCCCAAATGCCAGGCAAGCAACAAATCACAATCAAGGTTAAACAGCAGGTATTTCGCCCGCCGATCGATACCCCTGAATACATGGCCGGCAAGCCGCTCATTCAAGTTGTATGGCAGTGGATATCGCAGGGCGGGAACAGCACAATGCACGGATTCAATATGTTTACCCAACACCAGCGGGGCAAGGCCCCGGCGCAGAACTTCCACTTCAGGCAATTCAGGCAATCGAGCCTCCTTTATGGATGGACTTTTTAGGACATCCTCAATCATAATGGCCCTTATATGTCCGCCATACAAGAACAGCACCGCCCCGAACTGGATGCGAAACACTACCCTGCCCTGGAAACGCTCAGGCCACAGGAAGTTCTCGAGTTATCCGAAAGCGCTCAGGTACTGGAATTCGCGGCTGACGTACCGATCATGACGGAGGGACAGCAACCTGAGGCCCTGTATTTTGTGCAATCCGGTAAACTCGAGGTCAAT
This sequence comes from uncultured Zetaproteobacteria bacterium, assembly GCA_964597745.1. Classification (GTDB taxonomy): domain Bacteria; phylum Pseudomonadota; class Zetaproteobacteria; order Mariprofundales; family Mariprofundaceae; genus CAYLYU01. The sequence continues at coordinate 3,334 of CAZQZF010000172.1, read as the reverse complement.
AAGCGGCACAATAATCATGTGCATGAAGTCGGTGAAATTTCCGCCGGTGATATCTTTGGCGAGGCATCCATTCTCTATGGAACACCGGCAAACTCCGAGGTCCGGACGAAAACTCCCGCCTCCCTGATCAAGGCCCGTATGGCGCCGGCGTGCAAACTGCTGAAAGAAAACGCCAGCTTTCGCAATGCCCTGTTGCAACTGGCGGAACAGCGCGCCGCGGCTAATGCATTGGTCGTCAACCCCATCCTTTCCGCACTACCCCTCGCTATAAGAGAAATTCTGATCCTTAATGCACAATATATAAGTCTCGCTCCGGATGAGGTTCTTTTTCGCGAAGGAAGTGATGACAGTGGTACGATATATCTGATTACCAACGGTAAGGCGGAAACATCAGTTCAACACCCATCGATTGCGGATCAGAAAATGGTTCTTGGCCGCTATTTTGCCGGTGATATTCTGGGCGATGAATCCTATATCAAAGACAAACAATATATCGCAACGGCCACCGCAATTTCGGATCTGCATCTCATAACCATAGACAGCAATGCCCCTGATATATGGGGGAAACGATTTCCTGATCTTAAAAAAGCGGCCGAGGAAGATTTTAGGCACAAGCAGGATCTGTTCAAAAAAACCGTGGAACGGCCTATGAGTTTTGGCGGCGATACCTGAATTTCTACTGTTGCTCAGGCATCTTTCCCTAGCCTGCTTCGGTCGCCCGTATGCACTGCTATGGTCTCCTTCCTCGAAATCCGTTGCGAACAAAGGCCCGGCGCAATCATCACGGCGATTCATGAATAGTGCAGGCTAGAAATACACCTCCGCCTGCAGGGCATACAGATTTTTTCGCAAGCCAAATTCGCTTGTGGTATTGCCTGAAAAGAGAAAGGCGAACAGGCTGATGTCCACGTTTTCCATGGCGGACCAGGTCAGCTTTGGTGAAAAAAACCGGCTGCCTTTGGACAGGTCCTGGATATAGAGGCCATCAAGACGCCACAGTGGTGTCAGGTCATAACCTGCCGACAGACCAAGTTGGTGACGCACGCGGCTGTTCAGGCGATCGATGTTCGATGGCTGCAATGAAAGTTCAGGCGCGCCATTGAAAAAATATTCAGCCAGAAGATACAGACCAGCCGGGAAGATATCGCTGGTCAGCGTATAGTCGTAACCGAATATCGCCTGCGTGTAGCTTGTTCCACCCCTTGGCCGGGCATGCATGACTTCAAGACGCAGCCCGCCATCCCACAGATTGGTGGTGACATCAGCGCCGAATATGCGCTCGCGGCCGATGAGACCGAGCATGAGGGCGTAATCCGTCTCGCCAATCGTATCCCGCAGACGCAGGGCCAGCTTGCGTGATACCCTTCTTGAAAACCTGCCTGGGGCCGCCACCAGTTGCACGGCGCCAAACTCGCTGAATCCATATTCAGCGTACAGGCTATCCACGCCCAGCTTTTCCTCCGGTTCCAGGGCCGTCGGATCAATGGGATTGAATCGGTCGGTCGGGTTCCACAACCGCCCGGAACCCCAGGCGATCCTCTGCCTGCCGATGGTTAATTGCAGCCGCCGGTATTTAAAGCGTATCCATCCACGATACAGGCTGTGCTGCCAGTCATGTCTGCCGCCATCGCTGACCCTGGCCTGGGCATCGACATAGGTGGGCTCCGGAATATTCGCTATGGCCCGGAAATCCGGACTGGCGATCAAATCACCGTAAAGCAGCTCATGATCGTAGGCCACATGCCAGGAAAAGTGGCCGCCCGAATCCTCGGCGACCAGCCGCAACCGGTTCAGATCCGTGGTCAGTGCGGTATCAAGGCTGTCCCTGGTCTGAAACAACAGATTCTTGTAACTGCCTGAAAGGTCAATGCCCCATGCCTGAGCGCCACCACAAAACATCAGCGCGACTGCCAGCAGGCACCGTACGCCGGAAAAACTCACAACAGGATCGGATAACACGGGACATATACTGCCATGTGTTTGTAAAAGCATTAAATGTTGTGCCGTGCAAATAGGAATTCTTGAAAACTATACGCTTGGTGCGTATAGTGCATCAATGGTATTTGTTGAGTCCTCTCTTTTTACCCGGTTGTTATCGGGGTATCTGGAGGATGACCGTTATCAGGAGCTTCAGGCATTTCTGGCGAATCGCCCGGATGCCGGCGCGATTATTCGTGGTGCGGGCGGGTTGCGCAAGCTCCGATGGGCCGCCAGGGGTCACGGGAAACGTGGTGGCGTGCGGATCATCTATTACTGGCGTGTGGCGAATGACCAGATACTGCTGATGACCCTGTATGCTAAAAATGAAGTTGCCGATCTAAGCGAAAAAGAGAAATCGGCGTTAAAAGAAATACTCAAGAGGTGGAATAATGACCAAGCGTAATTTGTTTGATGAACTGAACCGTTCCATTGAGGAAGCTCGGCAGCATGACCGGGGCAAAATCACGCTCAGAACGCATAAGGTGGAGATGAAACCCTTGCCGGAGGTCACGCCGGCCATGATCCGGGATATTCGTGAGCGGATTCATCTTTCCCGCACTGTGTTTGCCCGGCGCTTGAGGGTATCCTCCCGCACATTGGAGAACTGGGAACAGGGGCGGGCCAAGCCGAGCCCGCAGGCGGCGGCGTTAATCCTGCTGGCACGGAAATATCCTGATACGCTGGACCGCCTGGCTACGCTTTAGTTGATAGAGAAACGGTTCCTGCACCTTTTTACTCCGGGGTTGGCAGAGGTGCGCTGTAATTTAGTCCGAATTCCACCTTGAAATCGGTGGCGCAGACTTTTGGTATCAACCGGTTTTTATCCATGTTAAGGGAGGGTGACAACACCATACCGCTCAAGGGTCTTGAGGGTTCTGGACAGATTGGCTTTTTTCCTTCCGGGAAGCTGCTCCAATTCCGCCAGTGATCGAGGCTTCTTCTCAAGAATAATATATTGATTGCCTAAGCAGGGCTAATGCTTTGATGCTTGTAGCCGGGCAATGGCCTGATCGGCAAGTATCGTGCTGATTTTAGCGACATCCTGCTCTGCAATCTCCCGCTCTTTTGCCTTGTAATCTTTATTCAGATAATGCTTCTTCCGCTGGCCAAACGACCAAAAAATATTTTCTGCTTTCCGCCGTTGTACGCTTCTATTCATGGCCGTATCTCCTGCTTGATTGCTTGAACAAGCCGCAAGGCCAACGTAGAGCTATTGCTCACAACATCATATACTCTTTTCTTGTCCGCCTTGGTTAACTCGCCAGCGATAGTCGAACTCGCATGGCCTGCCGAGAAATGCATAACGAATAAGGTTAGATCGTGAGAGCGGAGCGAGCCACGATCTGAACCGTTT
>CAZQZF010000171.1:0-4552 GCA_964597745.1 uncultured Zetaproteobacteria bacterium | reverse complement strand
CCTTCAATATCCGTCTCATCTCCGCCTTGGTTTCTTCATTCACCACGCGCGGTCCGCGCGTCAGATCGCCATACTCTGCCGTATTGGAGATGGAGTAGCGCATGTTGGCGATACCGCCTTCGTAGATAAGGTCCACGATGAGCTTCACTTCATGCAGGCACTCGAAATACGCCATCTCAGGCGGATAACCGGCTTCAGTCAGCGTTTCAAACCCGGCAGTAATCAGTGCGGTCAGGCCACCGCAAAGTACGGCCTGTTCACCGAACAGGTCTGTTTCGGTCTCATCACGGAAATTGGTTTCAATCACGCCAGCCCGGCCGGCGCCGATGCCACTGGCATAAGAGAGCGCCAGCGCCTTGGCATTGCCGGATACATCCTGATCCACGGCAATCAGGCTGGGGACGCCGCCGCCTTCAGTGAAAGTATGGCGCACCAGATGCCCCGGCCCCTTGGGAGCAATCATGATTACATCCAGATCGCCGCGCGGGTGAATGGTCTGGAAATGAATATTGAACCCATGAGCAAACGCCAGCGCCGCACCCTGTTTGATATTTGGCGCGATGGTCTCCCGGTATACCTGTGCCTGATTCTCGTCCGGCAGCAGCACCATGACCACGTCCGCGTCTTTTACGGCGTCAGCGATTTCGGCCACCTTCAATCCGGCATTCTCAGCCTTGGCGCAGGATGAAGAACCCTTGCGTAGTCCGATTGTGACATTTACCCCGGATTCCTTAAGATTCAGGGCGTGGGCATGGCCCTGAGAACCGTATCCAAGGATGGTAACCTTTTTACCCTGAATAATGGATAAATCGGCATCGTCGTCATAATAAACAGTCATTGCCATATCAGTTTCTCCTTTAAGTTAACCAAAGTCATTGTCGCGTCCATAGATGGACTTTTTATCAGTTATGGTGGGCCCACCAGGACTCGAACCTGGAACCAACCGGTTATGAGCCGGTAGCTCTAACCAATTGAGCTATGGGCCCCATGCAACAGGGCGCTATTCATGTGCCGGGCCGGCCGCCCGCACCTCAGCACTGACGGCGTCGGAAAATTGCTTGAAATTTTCATGGAAATACGAGGCCAGTTCCCTGGCCTTGGACTCGTACGCCGCCTGATCAGACCATGTGTTTTCCGGGTTCAGAACGGATCCGGGCACGCCGGGGCACTGTTGTGGCACTTCAAGCTTGAAGATTGGATGCTGGCGATAGGGTACATCATTCAATTTTCCTTCCAGTGCATTGTTCAGCATGGCGCGCGTGTGAGTAATGTCCATTCTGTTTCCAGTTCCGTAGGGACCGCCAGTCCAGCCCGTATTGATCAGCCAGCAGTTGACATGATGCCTTTTGATTTTTTCACCCAGAAGTTTGGCGTAGACGCCGGGATGCAACGGCATAAATGGCGCCCCGAAGCAGGTGCTAAAGGTGGCTTCAGGTTCGGTTACGCCAGCCTCCGTTCCCGCTACTTTTGCTGTGTAACCTGAAATAAAATGATACATGGCTTGTTCCGGACTCAGCTTCGAAATCGGCGGCAGCACGCCAAAGGCATCGGCGGTCAGCAGGACAATATTGCGTGGATGACCGGCAACGCCCGGATAGATTGCCCCGGGGATATGCGTGATCGGATAAGCGGCTCGGGTGTTTTCCGTCAGGCCGTCATCATCCAGGTGAAGCCGCCGATCATGGATATCAAAACACACATTTTCCAGAATAGTGCCAAACCGCTCTGTCATGGAGTAAATGGCCGGTTCCTTTTCCCTGGAAAGGTGGATGACCTTGGCATAGCAACCGCCTTCAATATTGAATACCCCGTTATCACTCCAGCCATGCTCATCATCACCGATAAGATGGCGTTTGGGATCAGAGGAGAGCGTTGTTTTCCCTGTACCGGACAGCCCGAAAAAAACGGCGGCATCCCCATCGGGGCCCACATTGGCGGAAGCATGCATGGAAAGCACTCCCTGCTGCGGAAGCAGGTAATTCATCACCGTAAAAATAGATTTTTTAATCTCTCCGGCGTAGGAAGTGCCGCCAATGAGCACCAGGCGGCGGCCAAAGTCAATCATGATGAATGCCTCTGAATGCGTGCCGTCATGAGAAGGCAGGGCATGGTAATGGGGGACATGGATGACTGTAAATTCCGGTTCATCAACGCCGATTTCCCGGCCCAGATCGACGGGGCGTACGAGCATGGTGCGAGCAAACAGGGCATGCCATGCATCCTGGGTAATGACCCGGACCGGAATCTCGTATTCCGTATCGGCGCCAGCCAGACAATCCTGAACGAATACCTGCCTGCCTTCCAGATAGCGGCAGACGCGTTTGTGCATGGCATCGAATCGTTCTTTGGAAATGGACTGATTGACCTTTCCCCACCAGATTCGATCACGGCTTGAAGGCTCATCCACAATAAACTTGTCATTGGCCGCACGACCAGTAAAATAACCGGTGCGAACCACCAACGGTCCCATATGAGAGAGATGTCCTTCACGTCGGCGAACAGCACGTTCATATAAAGACGGTGACGGGGTATTCCAGTAAACACGCTCCAGATTCACGATGCCCTGTTTAGCCAGGCTGGCCGTAATTGAATCCATATCAGCCGCCATTATACCTCCAAAAAGAACTCATTACCCCCGCCACTAAACTGGCCAGGTGAACAATGAACTAATTCTACCCGGGTTAGGGAACTGCAGAAACATAGGTTTCAAGTGAGTTATAAACACCCATCTGCCGCCAGCTAAACCCGCGGACTTAAGCCAAATTCCTGTCCGGCCAACCTTGATGAAATAAACCGGATTCTATCCGATGCATGATCTGCAGGATGCGCAATCTACCATCCGCACATGACTTTGGGAATATTCTCTATCCCGATTGGACTGCAGCCAGCATGCCCCGAAAGACATCTTCCGCATGAAATGATGATCGAACCAGTGGGCCCGATGCAACCATTCTGAACCCCTTTTTCTCGGCCAGATATTTCAGATCCCTAAACTCGTCCGGCTCCCAGTAACGGATAACGGGGTGATGCCTTGGGCTGGGCTGCAAATATTGCCCAATAGTCAGAATATCAACCCGCGCCTCGCGCAGATCATCCATGACCTGCAGAACCTCATCACGATCTTCACCCAAGCCAAGCATGATGCCGGATTTGGTGGCGATATAATCAACTGTTTCCTTGGCACGCTGCAAGAGCCGAAGGCTGGTAAAATAACGGGCGCCGGGGCGCACCGATCGGTACAGGCGGGGAACGGTCTCCAGATTGTGATTGAAGATGTCGGGCCTGGCCTCAATGATGGTGTTCAGGCAGGAAGATGTTTTCCTGTGAAAATCGGGTGTCAACACCTCAATGGTCACCTGCGGAGTTCTTTCGCGGATTGCACGAATTGTTGCGGCAAAATGGCTGGCGCCGCCATCCGGAAGGTCATCACGGTCCACCGAGGTAATGACGGCGTGACTGAGCTGCATCATGTCAATGGCTTCCGCGATATGTTCAGGCTCAAGTCTGTCCACTGGATCAGGTCTGCCTGTTTCAATATCGCAAAAGGCGCAGCTACGCGTGCACACCCGGCCAAGAATCATGAATGTCGCCGACCCCCGATGCCAGCAATCCCCGATATTCGGGCAAGACGCCTCTTCGCATACGGTGTTAAGCTTTAGTGTCCGCATCAGGTTCCGGAGCCTCCTGTATTCAACAGACAGAGGGGCCCGAACCTTTAACCATCCGGGTTTTGACAGGGATTCAATATTTCTGATGGGAATTGGTTTACGCATTTAGCAAGCCTAAACCGGCGTTATCTGTTTGGGTACCGGCGAATTATCTGGATCGGTACAGGTAAGAGAGGATGGTCGAAAGGAAGGGAAAAACTACTGTTTATTGAATGACAGCCACAACTGTCAGGGCATACAGCCCGGCCAGAGAATACCAGAATGTCGTGCTGCGGATGTTCTTCCAGTGAATTTGCATCATGTCTCCTGTTGCTGACCTCTGCGGTCAACATTAGTTTATCGAAAGTTTTTCCAAATCGGCAGCGCACAATAGGCACGTAACATTAAAAAAAGCTAAAATCCGGGTTAGAGACTGGTTTCGAACAGGATGGAAATGCGATGACGCCACACCCACAGGAGAAAAACCGTCTGGTCTATTCCACTGAGCAGGGCCAGATATGCCCTCAATGCACCAGGCCTGTGTCCGAATGCGCATGCAGACGGAAGAGCCCCCGATCCGGGGACGATGTGATACGGGTGCAGCGCGAAGTCAAAGGGCGCAGGGGCAAAACAGTTACCACAATAAGCGGCATACCTGGTGACGATGAAAACCTCAGAAAAATTGCAAAATATCTGAAGAACAGATGCGGGACTGGCGGGAGTTCGAAGGAGGGGATGATCGTCATTCAGGGAGATCATCGTGAGATAATCATAGCGGAACTTAACAGCATGGGTTATACCGCCAAACTGGCGGGCGGTTAACTTCTATCGGAAAGATGGAGGAGTTATCATCCTAAAAAACTCAGTTACCTGCGTGCAATCGGCAAGAAAACATTGCAGCGTAT
>CAZQZF010000170.1:0-4566 GCA_964597745.1 uncultured Zetaproteobacteria bacterium | reverse complement strand
ACACGATACGTGTGAGCAATTCCCCAGTCCCGGTTGTGTGTGCCTTACGTGGGCATTGAATCCCGACCCGCGAAGCCGAGGCAGGCCTGGATATATTCGTCAGGCACTCCGGCAGAATGCGGTAAATGGCCAGGCTGAATTCATTCTCCAGTTCATCCAGGGCTCCATTCAGTTTCAGCTCATATTGAATGCCCTGCATTGTCCAGTTTTGAACCAGATGCCGTAGTGCCTCTTTCAGCCCGAGACTATCAATCATGGTTGGTCGTAAACCATTATGGATATTTCGTGTAGCGACGAAAACATCACTGATCACGGTGTCGATTTCGTGGAGAATACCGGCCAGTTCTGAATTGCCCTGGCAGCGCGCCAGCGCCCTTGCGGCCTCTGTCTTGATCACGGTCAGATTCTGGCCAAGTTCGTCATGCAATTCCTGAGCAATACGATATCGTTCCCTCTCCTGTACCAGGATCAGCTCCTGCAGCAGCCGGCGATTCTCGGCTGCCAACCTCTCCATATTGGTGATGGTCTGTTTGCGCTCGGTGATATCCTGGGCTGTTCCAATGATTTGCCTGGGCTGCCCGTCAGTGTCGCGGGTAAAAATCGTGCTGCGGCTGACAAACCAGCGCCATTCTCCATTCGCATGCCGCAGGCGGTATTCGGTCTCGAAGACATCATCATCCGTTGCCGACTCGTATTTCCTGATCAGCTCTGAAAACCCCGCCAGATCGTCGGGATGCATGAGACACTGCAGGAAGCCCTTATCCATATTCAGGATATCGTCCAAGCTGTAACCGAGAAGTCTTGCTAGCGATCGGTTGGTGTACACGATACGGCTGTCAACAAGGTCATAAATGTAGGGAATGCCGGGGATGGAATCGGCAATCTGTTTCATGAGTTCACGTTCTTTATACAGCTTTTCTTCAATTGTTTTACGTTCGGTAATGTCCATGAGAAACGAATACCAGTTGATAATTTCACCGTCACTGTCTTTCAGATCCACTGAATTGTTGAGCACGGTGATGATCCAACCGTCCTTGTGATATAGCTGGTGTTCAAAGTTAATAAGCGGTTCGCCCCGAGCAAGTTTCTCATATGCCGGTTTTGTTATCTCCGGATTTGCATCCACCTGCAAGATATGCATGGATAAGAGTTCGTTGCGTGAATAGCCGAGAAGCCTTTCTCCGGCAGGGTTGGAGTCAATAAAGCGCATCTTGTCATCAAACAGGTAAACAGCGGTAGGAGAGTACTCGATCAGCGTACGGGAACGCAACTCTTCTTGTCTGGAATTGGTGACATCCGAAGCCATGCTGACGATAAAGCTACGACCGTCCGGCAGCATCCCCATCTGTGTAGAACGGAAATCCCATATTCTTTTACCTCCATCAGCAGTCAGTAACGTAAATTCTCCATTGTGTTTCAGGCCATCCTTACTATGAAAATCCTTCATGATCTGCCTGATTTTTTGTTTATCCATGCCGTAGGCCTTTGCAATCCATATTTCAAGACTCGGAAGCTCGGTAAGCGAATATCCGCTCAACTCACTCCACTTCCGGTTTAACATCAGGATTTCTCCATCATCGGCATGAATCATAATGGGGATGGGCGCTTCATCAATTACGCGATAGAGACGCTCCTTGCTTCCCCGAATTTCCTGTTCCGCCTGCTTACGATCAGAGATATCTCGAATGAGCGCCATCATCGCCGGTTCGCCCTCATAATCGACTGCGGCGCCGGTGACTTCCGCCTCAAATTCCTCACCGTTCAGCTTGAGCAGTTTCTCTTCGATAGGTGGTGCGGGTCTTTCATCTGTAGTTACCTTCTGTATCCGCGCCAATATCTTTTCGTTGAAATCGGGATGAACAAAGTCCAAAACCGGCTTGCCATAAAAATCTTTAGTCCCCTTCCCTCCAAACAACTGGATAGCCGAAGGGTTGGTATAGAGTATTTTTCCATTGCGATGTACTACAATCGCTTCCGGCGACATGTTCACCAGTTGGCGATATTTGGCTTCACTTGTATTCTCCGATTCCCGCAACGCCTGTTCGGCGGCCCTGTGTTTACTGACATCATTCATCGAAGCTGTCTCTCCAAAAAATGCAACTTACACCAGAGAAATCCGTTATTGCAATAGAAGCTCGATTACACAAGTTGAATCCGTGACCCTACATCATGAAAGAATTCCCGCGACCAGATTGCAAGCACCTCCGGGTGTTTCACAAAGGGTTCGACCTCGTGGCGGGCCTGATCTACATCCAGAGAGTCAATCCTGTCGCACAGCAACTTCCGGAAAGCGCTTTCATCCATAGCCAGGCTATTCGGCCAGTGCCCACTCTGGCGCATCCGCTGCTCCAGGTGGGCAAGATGCAGTTCTGGGTGGTTGGCGGCATACCAGACAAGGTCGTACCAATCCCTGCCTTTCACCCTGTTTTTCCACTTGCGGCAAAGCACGGCGTGCATCTTACCGGCAAAAAGACCGGGAAGCGTGTAGATTCGCACGGCAAAGGGAATCGGTTGCAGCAGGTATCTGGACTCAGTGAAAAACCCTGGCGGCGGATCAGTATCCACTTCCAGCCTGATCTTCAACACCTGCCCGCGCGGCACCGCCTGCACAATGGATTCATCCGTGGATATGATCAGCAGTTCATTGAATGTGTTGGCCTTCAGAAACGCTGATTGTACGGAACTGGCAATAACCTTGTTCTTTTTTTCCACGCTGACATCGAAACCGAAGGCGCGAAGTTCCTTTTCCAGGGCACTACTGTACCTGTCAATATCGAAGCCGGGCATGGGGGAAAGCAGTGAGAAATCCAGATCTTCCGAGAATCTATCCAGCTCATACAGGATGCGCAGGGCGGTTCCACCGTAAAAAGCCGCCTTCTCAAAGAACTTGCTTCGCCACAGACCGAGCAGAGCGATTTCCTGCATTATTTCACGCAATGCATGCGTGTAATCTTCCGCGCTTCCGCACTTGTATTTCGACATCATGCGGGCAACAGCCTCATGCATATGCACCACCTCCTCCATCCCTGCCAAGACGGCGGATCAACCTGCTCAACAACAGTATTTTTCTGGAGCAGTAACGAGCGGCATATTCTTCCAGCAGCTCAGGATTCATCGTCCGGGTCGCGGCAGGCTCTATGCGAAGGTCTTCAAAAAGCCAGGTTTGTAACTCTTTTTGGGTATGGATAGCGACCCGATCCAGCCGCACTTTGTCAGCCAGCGCCTTCTCCGGAATCGCCATCAGGAATGAACGGCTATCTCTCGTCGCCACCTGATCCACGCCCGTCCGGAACGCAGCCATCGGAACCTTTCGATAAACAAACAGTCCCACCGGCGTGACAAACTTCCGTGAACGGCCAACCGTCACTGAAGTGACCGCCTCTACCCGCTCAGGAATGATTCCATGGTAACCAAGCGCATACTCCAGTGAGATATACGAAGGGCCATAGATCAGATTCGCCAGGATTTCACGTGAATAGGGCTGCTTGCGGTCATCATCGCCAAACACATAGAGTCCCTTCTTGATCCTGATGATAGTTCCCTTACGTAACAGGATCGTGATCCTGTCTCGAGGGCAGGCATAACCCTCCAGTGCACCCATGAGTGTCTGGTAATCAAACTCCTCATACGGGATCAGCTTTCTAATCGGTCCGCTCATCGTCATATCCTCTTTGCCGTTTCTGGCCACGGAAGGATGCATTTATTCCTAGCATTCCTGACACATATAGAGTCGTATATTATATATATCGCCATAGTATGTCCATGTTTTACCGACATACTATGCGCTTTTAACCCTAAAAAGCTACTCAGCTATCAGATCGTAGAGCAGTTGAATCTCCTCCGGCCAGATCGAACTGTCGGTCGTCTCCAGTACCATCGGAATTTCATTGAACCGGTCGCTGTTCATGATGTGGCGGAATACATCCAGTCCCAATTCGCCCTGCTTGAGCGAATGGTGACGATCCACGCGCGAGCCGAAGGCCGTCTTCGAGCCATTCAGATGCATGCCACACAGGTAATCGAAGCCGACCACGGCATCGAACTCGGCGAATGTCCGCTTGCAATCATCAGGCGTACGCAGGTCGTAGCCGGCGGTGAAGGTATGACAGGTATCCAGACAGACGCCAACGCGAGCCTTGTCCTCCACCTGCTCAATAATGGCGGCCAGATGCTCGAAACGAAACCCGAGATTGCTGCCCTGCCCGCTGGTATTTTCAATCACAGCTGTTACGCCTTCAGTTCGATCCAGCGCCCAATTGACTGATTCGGCAATACGTTTCAGACAATCAGCCTCGGGTATCCTCTTCAGATATGAGCCCGGATGGAAATTGAGCAGTTTCAGACCCAGTTTCTCACAGCGCCGCAACTCATCGAGAAAAGCGTCGCGTGATTTTACCAGACTCTCCCGATCAGGATGACCCAGATTGATCAGATAGCTGTCGTGTGGCAGTACATGCTCAGGGCTGATACCGGCCTTCCGAAGATTATGCCTGAATGCAGCGATGCTCTCCTCAGCCAACGGTTTGGCAGCCCATTGTCGCTGGTTTTTGGTAAACAGCGCAAAGG
>CAZQZF010000169.1:0-4587 GCA_964597745.1 uncultured Zetaproteobacteria bacterium | reverse complement strand
CGCAATAAATGATGACTTTTTACGAAGTCATCAACTATAACAAGTTCGGAATCAGCTCCATAATCATCTCCGGTTGAGGATGGCTTCAACCCGGGCCAGATCCTCGGGCGTATCGACGCCGATGAATGCAAAATCACCGGTGACAACGGCGATGCTGTGGCCATGATGCAGGACGCGGAGTTGTTCGAGATGTTCGGAGCGTTCCGTATCGCAGGGTTCCAGCCGGGGGTAGGTCAGCAGGAATGATTTACGGTAGGCGTATAGCCCCACATGCTGCAACGGGGTACAGGCCCTGGTTCGAAGCCAGGGGATTGGAGCGCGGCTGAAGTACATGGCGTGACCGCGGGCGTTCAACACGACCTTGACCACATTGGGATCGTTAAGATGCGCTTCATCCCGGATCGGGTGGGCCAGGGTAGCCATGGCAAGGCCGGCGTCATCTTTAAATGGCCGCAGGACGGCTCGAATGGCCGCCGGCTCGATCAGGGGCTCGTCACCCTGCACATTGACGACGATATCGCAGTCATCATCTGTCAGCGCCTCGGCAAGCCGTTCCGTACCACTGGCATGCTCCGCCCTGCTCATTCGGACCTCCGCCTCAGTGGTTTCAACAACTTCAGCGATGCGTCTGTCATCGGTTGCTACGATGACCGGTCCGATATCCGCCTCCAGCGCCCGTTCAATGACATGCAGGATCATGGGTTTCCCGGCCAGTATGGCCAGTGGTTTTCCAGGGAACCGGCTGGAACCATAGCGGGCGGGGATGCCTATCATGGGTCTCATACCTGTGCGTTGATCTCCCTCCATGATGCCGTGGCCGTGCCTACCTTGGCAACGACTACTCCCGCGGCCCGATTAGCGCTTATGGCGGCGCTGAGTGCATCATCGCCGCGCGCCAGACAGGCAGTAAATACCGCGATGACGGTATCGCCTGCGCCAGTGACATCAAACACATCACGGGCGGCAGTTGGAATATGGTGAATTTGCCTGCCATCGAACAGTGTCATACCCCTGTCCGCCCGTGTAATCAGGATATATTTCAGACCTAGCTTTTCATGCAGCAATCTGGCCATGACCGCGGCCTGTTCATCACTGTTTTCGGCCTGCATGTTTGCCATAGCCGCCGCTTCCTGCAGATTCGGGGTAATCAGCGTGGCGCCACGGTAGAAATCTATATGTTTCGGTATTGGATCCACGGCCACAATCTTTCCATGGAGTTGACCGATGAGTTCGGATATGAAGTCAGGGGTCAGAACCCCTTTTCCATAGTCAGACAGGATGACGCCTCTGGCATCCAGAAGCGCATTCTGGACAAGGGCGGCCAGCCTGGAACGTGTTTCCGGCTGCACGGCATGATCCCATTCGCGGTCGAAACGGACGACCTGCTGATGCCGGGCAATCACACGAGTCTTGATCGCCGTCGGGCGCCGGTTCTGTTTGATCAGGACGCCGTCGGCGCCGGAGTTCAGCTCTTGCAGACGCTGCAGCACCCAACGGCCCGGTTCGTCCGCGCCAACGACGCCAAACATGGCCGACGGCGTATCCAGTGCATGCAGGTTTCGCACCACATTGGCTGAACCGCCAAGTCTGCGGTCCATACGGTTCACGGCCACGACGGGAACGGGCGCCTCCGGGGATATACGTTTGACATCCCCCCAGATAAATTCATCGACAATGATATCACCAATGACCAGGATCATGGTCCAGGCTCGCTAACTGGAAGGCTGAACATATCTCTCCTCCGGGATCCGAAACAATCCCAAAATACTTTTGCGCCAGGGGCGGATACTATCGCGAATCCTGGAGGCCAGCACTGCCGCTCGACCGCGTTTGCGGCGATTGTAGGATGAATAATATTGGCCAAGTTCGAGTTCCAGCCCAAAGTGATCGGCAATATCGAACATGTCTTGCATACTGTATTCATGGTTGTGCCGGTCGAAATAGGGGACTCCATTCACCACATCCGCATGCTGTTCAAGATAATGCTTTTTGAGATCCCAGTGCAGGGTTTTTCCACGCACAAGTTTTGAGATATTGTGAAAGGATGAAATATTCGGGGCGTCAATAAGGATTAGCCCTCCGGGCCTTACAATACGGATAATTTCCTGCATCGGATACAGCGGTGAATAGGTAAAGTGTTCAATGGTTTGGGATAGCAAAACCGCATCAAAGAACTGATCCGGATAAGGCGCCGGACTGGCCTCCAGGTGCCATGTCTGGTATGGAATATTAAAGCGCTCAAACACCGGCAATCCCTGATGTAGATCGGAAGCGAAGGCATCCAGACCCGCTTTTTTCAGAGCAACGGCGAGAATGCCATGGCCGGAGCCTGCATCGAGTACTTTTGCCCGACTGGGCAGTCTTTGGCGCAGAAGGGCAAGCAGCAGGGCAAAACGGTATACGCTTCCCTGGAAAAACTCCTCAAGTGCATCAAATGATTCCTGGCTGGAATTTTCCCATGAACGTGTTTTTCCTGTTTCTGCTTTATGGTCGGAATAACAGGGACGGATCTGCTGCCAGACTGATGTCACAAGCTTTTCTTCTTCGTGAAGATTCATCATGGATCCCGGGATTTTCTCATGTTTTGGCGTGTAATTCCGATACCTAGAAGCATGACTGCAAGCACAATGGAAAAATGTTCCTCCAGACTGGATGCTGTCAGACCATGCACGGCTAACGCAATTCCGGGCAATGCGATTAGAACTCCCCCTTCGTCTACTTGCCAGTCTGTTTTCCAGCTCGGTTTGATCCAGGCATACAAAAGCCACATGAGTACGACTGGGCCTAATGGACCCCAACGAGCCAGGGCAAGCAGATAGTTGTTGTGTGGATGGGCCGGCCTGTTCTTTGAACTGTAATTCAGCAGGGGAGATGCCTGCATGACTTGCATGGCCGCTATCGGGAATCCACCCGTGCCGGCGCCAAGGAAGGGATGCATCTTCCAGGTGTCCAGGGCGCTATGCCATAACAAAATGTGCATCTGGGTGCTTGCCATGCTGAATGTTTTTGGTGATGAATCAGGGTGAATGTCAACGGGCTTCGATATGTCAGGGGCGGTCAGGGTTCCCATCAGCCGCCCCTTGGCAGGGCCTAGTAGAACTACGCCTCCTATAAGTCCCAGCAGACCCAATGCGATTAATGCGTGTTTGAGTTTGGAGTCTCTGTAAAACAGCTTCCAGTTCAGGCTTAGTAACAGGGCCAGTACGACGAGGTAGCCGCTTCGTCCCTGAGCAATAAATACCATAGTGACTGACCAGAGGGCCAGCAGCCAGGCTCCCCAACGTATAAGATTCTGTCGTATCCATCCCTGGTGAAAAAGCCAGGCCGCCCATATTCCATACACAAATCCGAAGCCGATATGGCCAATATGGCCAGTGGGATCACTGGCATTGGAGCCAATAACGGTAACTGTCACCCACCCAAATATCTGGAATGCACAAAATAGAAGATTCAGGGTCAGGCCAATCGACAGGGCCATCAGGAAACAGTTCGACCGTGCCCTGTCCCTGAAAACTACGGCCACCAGGGGTAGCAATAACCAGAACCATTGGCGGCCCATGATATGAAGTCCCCAGGCCCGGTCCATGCTCCAGAGCAGGCCCCCGAGCATCAAACTCATATATCCAAGCAAGGCCAGACTGAGATGGCGGTACTCGAGCCAGAGCATTTTCATGCCTTCCCGGAGCTGACCCGATATCAACCCGCAAAAAAGGGCGATCCCAAGCGAGATATTGGTGGCGGCAACCGAGAACGGAAAGGTCAGGGCTGCTGTATACAGCATCCATCTTGAGACCGGCTCCAGCCTGTTTCGGGCGATCAAATCAGAAATATTCATGCAGTGTGCAACTTTAGCCTGATACCGTCATGAAGTCTCATTCTACTAGTGATATGCTGCAGTCATGATTCTGGACCGATATGTATTCCGCCTATGGTTGGGTCCATTCCTTGGAAGCATTACGATTGCAACCATTATTCTGTTGCTTGGCCGGGCCCTGAAAGTGCTTGGGCTGGTGATGGATAGCGGTATTGAGTGGTCAATCATGGGCACCATGCTTCTGGCTATATTGCCTTATTTTCTTGTTTTGACGGTTCCTATTGCCTTTTTCTTCGCCATGCAAAGCACGATTATTCGCCTGCACCAGAGCAGCGAACTGGATGTGCTGCGAGCGGCTGGCATTTCTTATGCCCGTCTGTTCCGCATCCTTACCGGCGTGGCGGCCCTGCTCTGGCTTATACTCAGCTTTACGACAATGCAATGGATGCCGAATGGCCAGAAACAGTTTCAAATTTTACTTTATACCCTTCAGCAATCAAAGGGTACTCCAGGTTTTGAACCTCGGCGTTTTAGCCGCGGTCTGGAGAAGTTTACCGTATACATCCAGGGAAAAGATGATCAGGGAAGAATGCATGGCTTTATGCTCGAAGATGCACGCACGCGAGATCCTGTTGTTTATCTGGCTGAGATCGCGGAAGTAGATCGTGCGGGTGGTCAAATACAGATTACGCTACACAATGGGACGCGTATTGAAGGCAGCGGCAGCAAGCTTCGGGCTCTTTCCTTTGATCAATACAAGCTGAGTATGGGTA